>DATHIJ010000208.1:0-7902 GCA_035489975.1 Propionibacteriaceae bacterium
GGGACTGGGGGCGGCCACCGTACGGGCGATGGTTGCGCGGGGGACGTCGGCACTGATCGTCGACCTGCCCGGCTCGCCGGGATCCCAGCTGGCAGACGAGCTGGGGGATCGGGTGGGGTTCGCAGCGGCCGACGTGCGCGACGAAGATCAAGTGCAGGCGGCAGTCGCGTCCGCGACGCAGCTGGGCACTCTTCGAGTCGTGGTGAACTGTGCCGGGGTGGCGACTCCGGGACGTGTGATCGGCAAACGAGGCGTGCTGTCTCTGGAGACCTTTCGTACCGTGATCGACATCAACCTGGTCGGCACCTTCAATATGCTGCGGCTGGCGGCAGCGGCCATGATCGACAATGAGCCGCTGGACGGCGACCGCGGACTAGTGATCATGACCGCAAGTGTCGCTGCGTTTGACGGTCAGATCGGCCAGGCGGCGTACGCGGCAAGCAAAGGTGGCATCGTGGGGCTGACGCTGAGCGCGGCCAGAGACCTTGCAGACAAGGCAATCCGGGTGATGACCATCGCGCCGGGTGTTATGGAGACTCCGATGATGGCGGATCTCCCCGGTGAGACAAAGTCGATCTTGGAGGCTCTTGTACCACATCCGCCGCGGCTGGGCCGGCCAGAGGAGTACGCAATGCTGGTCTCCTCGATCATCGAGAATCCCCTGCTCAATGGCGAGGTCATCCGCCTCGACGGTGCCTTACGCATGCCGCCCCGTTGATTGCCAAGTGGGGGCGGTTACTTCCTGGCTTTGGCGCGCAGAGCTGCAATATCCAGGTAGGTGGCAGCAGGCTCTTCGATTTCCGCTGACTCGGCCGGCTCGTCTTCCCAGGGGTCGTAGGGCTTCTCATTTTCATCGTCGGCATAGCCCTGCGAGGGGTCGAAGGGGTTGGCCAGGGGTCCCATCGACTCCATCGCTGAGACGGCGACCGCCTCATCGGGTAGCCCCCGCAGCACAGTGTTCATGTACGACTGCGCCGCCTCCTCCATGGAGATCTCAGTCCCGGCTGCCTCGCTGAGGAACCAGCGGTGCTCCAGTACTTCGTGGTAGAGCTCTGCGGGCTCCAGCTTCGATAGCAGCTCTATCGGCACCGACTGCACAATCGGCTCAAACTGCTCGGTCAGCCACTCATGGGCCACGATTGCCTCATCTGCCCCTTGCTGGTCGGTGCGGGCCCGGTAGTAGTCGAGATCATTCAGTAGCCGCCGGGCCTGGTTCTCCTCGGTATCCATCCCGGTGAGCCGGATCAACCTGCGCGAATGGTGGCCAGCGTCCACGACCTTGGGTTGGATTCGGATGGTTGAGCCGGGGAAGTCGGTCACGATGTCCAGCTCAGCAACATCGAAGCCGAGTGCGTTGAGCCGTCGGACCCGGCTCTCGATGCGATGCATCTCGCCGGTGTTGAACTCTTCAACGCCGGTCAGCTCGTCCCACAGCTCGCGGTAGCGGCTTTCTATCGTCTCCACGAGAACCAGCGGATCCAAGGCCTCATCCAAAAGGCCGCCAGCCTCCAGATCGCAGAATTCCCCGTACAAGTTGGTTCGCGCGATGGTCAGGTCATGCTCGCGCTGACCCGTTGTCAACATGTCATGGAGCTCGCTGGTCTCTGCGTCGACCAGATGGGCCGCAAACGCTCCCGCGTCGCGCCGGAACAATGTGTTGGACAGTGATACGTCGCCCCACAAGAACCCGATGAGATGCAGCCGTGCCAACAGCACGACCATGGCGTCAACCAGCCGGTTCACGGTGTCCTGCCGTACGCCGCGGTTGAACAGTGAGCGATAAGGCAGCGAGAACTGCAGATGCCGGGTCATCAGGATCGGATCGAGCGGCTCGCCCTTCTGGTCGATACGCGCTGTGACCACGCCAACCGCCTCGACTGACGGGGTGTCCAGGCGGGCGAGGTCACGCAACAGCTCGTACTCATGCACTGCGAGGTGTTCCATCACCTCCTTCATTGCGTAGACATCACCGCCTACGCGGACGAAACGAACGACGTGCCGGGAGATGCCGCGCGGCAATGCCACCAGGTTCTCCTCAGGCCAATCGGCCAGGGGAGTTTCCCAGGGAAGAGTTATCAACTCGGTGTTGGGCCGTGCCGCGAGGAATCTGGGCATGGGTCCAATCTTGACATCAACTCCGCGGGCGCTCGGGGCGCCAATGGACTCGGTTGGGTTTGCGAGCGTCGGGTAGCACGCGCGCTCGGGCGCGAGCGAACAGCATCAAAGACCAATCGGCCTCCCGCACGATGCGGGAGGCCGATTGTTTCTGATCAGGCGCTGGTGCTATGCAATTCCGGAGAGATGCGGTCCCCGGTCACCTTCGAGAACACGTGCACGTGTTCCGGATCGACCAGCAGACGTACGCTCTCGCCACGCTTCGGCGGCGTACGGCCATGGATCCGAGCAACGATCTGCTGAGCGGTGATCAACTCATCCTCGGCGATTCCAGACAAGGTGCCGTAGATGAACGCATCGGCGCCCAGCTCTTCCACGACGCCGACATCGATCGGGATGCCCTCGCCACTCTCTGGGTTCTCCGACATTTCGAAGGCCTCCGGGCGGATTCCCACCACGATGTTCTTCTCATCCGGTGCCTTGCCGAGGGTCTCGCGCGGCACCGGAACGGTGTAGTCACCCAGGTGCACGCCGTCCGACTGCACCTCGCCCTCGATCAGGTTCATGGCAGGCGAGCCGATGAAGCCGGCGACGAAGAGGTTGCGTGGCGCGTCGTACAACTTCAGCGGAGTGTCGCATTGCATCATGAGGCCGTCCTTCAGCACCGCCACGCGGTCACCCATCGTCATGGCCTCGACCTGGTCGTGGGTCACGTAGACGGTGGTGACGCCGAGGCGGGTCTGCAGAGCTGCGATCTGGGTGCGGGTGGAGACGCGGAGCTTGGCATCCAGGTTGGACAGCGGCTCATCCATCAAGAACACCTGCGGTGAGCGGACGATGGCACGGCCCATGGCGACGCGCTGGCGCTGGCCGCCGGAGAGAGCCTTCGGCTTGCGGTTGAGGAAGTCCTCCAAGCCCAGCAGGTGAGCAGCCTCTTGAACGCGCTGCTGACGCTCCGTCTTGGGAACCCCCGCCATCTTCAGAGCAAAGCCCATATTGTCGCCCACGGTCATGTGCGGGTACAGGGCGTAGTTCTGGAAGACCATGGCGATATCGCGGTCCTTGGGCGGGAGGTCGGTGACGTCGCGCTCACCGATCCAGATTGATCCAGCGTTGATCTCCTCCAGGCCCGCAAGCATGCGGAGCGAGGTGGACTTGCCGCAACCGGATGGTCCGACCAGAACCATGAATTCGCCGTCGCCAATCTCGAGATTGAGTTTGTCAACGGAGGGGTGGTCTGCACCCGGGTAGACGCGAGTCGCGTCCTTGAATGAAACAGTGGCCACGCCACACTTCCTTTCCACGGGCAGGTACGTGCCCGACGATCCGTAGTGGAAATTCGCAGCCCGGGGCAGGGACCCCGTGCTGCTCAGAACACTAGCGCAGCGGCGCTCTTCTGGGCAGGGGCTCGACCGCAAGCAGCAAGCCAGGGTTTCATCAGCACTCCACGATATTCACGGCTAGGCCGCCGCGCGCGGTCTCCTTGTACTTGATCTTCATGTCTGCGCCGGTCTGCATCATGGTCTTGATCACCTTGTCGAGGCTGACGGTGTGCTCGCCGTCGCCGTGGAGGGCGAGCCGGGCTGCGGTGATCGCCTGTACCGAGCCGACGGCGTTCCTCTCGATGCAAGGAATCTGGACCAGTCCACCCACAGGATCGCAGGTGAGGCCCAGATTGTGTTCCATGCCGATCTCCGCAGCGTTCTCCACCTGTTCCGGCGTCCCGCCTAGGATCTCGGCAAGTGCACCTGAGGCCATCGAGCAGGCCACGCCTACCTCGCCCTGGCAGCCGACTTCTGCGCCGGAGATCGACGCGGTTTGCTGGTAGATCGCCCCGAGGGCCCCGGCAACGAGTAGGAAGTTGACGATGGCATCGTCATCGGTGCCGGGGACAAAAGTGACCGCGTAGTGCAAGACAGCCGGAATGATGCCAGCAGCACCGTTGGTCGGTGCAGTGACCACGCGCCCACCGGAGGCGTTCTCCTCGTTAACGGCCAGCGCCCACAATGTCACCCAATCCATAGCGGCAAGTGGATCGACTTCATTACGCGCCGCGTGTCCGGTGAGCCGCTGATATATCTCCGCCGAACGACGCCGGACCTTGAGGCCGCCAGGAAGTACCCCGGGGGTTGAGCAGCCGCGCTCGATGCACTCGGTCATGACTGACCAGATCTTGAGTAGACCAGCACGGACGTCCGCCTCGGAGCGTCGGACACATTCGTTGGCGAGCATCACTTGGCTGATGCTCATGTTCTCCTGGTTGCAGAAATCCAGGAGGTCGGCGCCGGTGCGGAATGGATACGGCACCGGAGTCGGATCAGGCTGCAGTTGAGGCTGTCCGGACCCATCGTCGTCGAGGACGAACCCGCCGCCGATCGAGTAGTAGGTGCGCTCACACAGCACCTGGCCGTCGTCGTACGCGGTGAAGGTCATGCCATTGGGATGGAACGGCAGGGAGCGGCGACGATGCAGAATCAAATCGTCCTCAGGATCGAACGCGGCTAGGTGCGTGCCCTTGAGCCGCAGTTGCCGTGTTCGCCTGATCTCGTCTGCCCGTCCCGGGCCGCTTGTGGTGTCGACGGTTTCTGGCTTCTCGCCCTCCAGGCCCAACAACACGGCGTTGTAGCTCCCGTGGCCATGCCCGGTCGCACCCAATGAACCGAACAGTTCAGAGCGAACCCGTGTGGTACGCGGGAGTAAACCGTCTCTAGCCAACGCAGCGACGAAGCGCCCTGCTGCACGCATCGGTCCAACGGTGTGGGAACTGGATGGACCAATGCCGATGCTGAAGAGATCGAAGACACTGACCGGCACCGTTCCAGTCTGCCCCCGTGTGGAGGCAAGAATGTGTGAGCCCTGCCGGCTCATACCCGGCAGGGCCCGGGAGGGCACTCTCAGTCTGCTGCTTGGGTTCATTTCAACCCTGCAACGACACGCCCCCGGGCCCTTAGTTGGTATCAATTGTTTCGACGCGCCGTTAATTCCGGGTGACACGCCGATGACGGAAAAAAGACGGCGCAGCCTATTGCCAAGGGGTCCTAGTAGGCATTTAATTGGTCTACGCCACACCGTGAGCTTCGGCTCGCAGTGGCTAGAAGCTCCGGTCAACTCATACTTGACCGGAGCTTCACCCATTTCTTGGGGTTGCGCTCGCGCACGGGCGCTGGAGGCTGAGTCGTTCGTCGCGCCTCGCGAAACACACCTCTCAACTGATGGGTGACCCGTCTCTGCCGCGGTGTGTCTCGCTTGGCGCTCCTGCACTCCTCAGCGCGCCCTCCGACGCTCGCCCAACGGCCCTCACGCGCTCGCGCACGGTCCGCTGGGTGGCCGACTTTGTGGCGCGCTGCGGTGTGGCAGTGTGGCGATGTGGGAGGTAGTTGGTGAAAGCCCTCGTGAAGACCAAACCAGGACCAGGGCTGGAGCTGGTCGATGTTCCGGTGCCCGCGGTCGGGGCGGGCGATGTGCTGGTTAGAGTCAGGGCGACAGGGATCTGCGGTACCGACTTGCATATCGAGTCTTGGGACGAGTGGGCGCAGAAGACGCTGCAGCCACCCGTGACGGTGGGCCATGAGTTCTCGGGCGACGTGGTCGAGATCGGTTCCGGCGTCACCGACGTCGCGGTCGGCGATCTGGTCAGCGGCGAAGGACACATGGTCTGCGGTCGGTGTCGCAACTGTCGTGCCGGGCGACGCCATCTATGTATTCACACCCGAGTCATTGGCGTCCACCGCGCTGGGGCCTTCGCCGAATACCTCGCTTTGCCGTCCAGTAATGCCTGGGTGCACCGCGAACCCATCGATCCAGACGTTGCTGCGATCTTCGACCCCTTCGGCAATGCGGTGCACACTGCGCTCGCCTTTCCGATGCTCGGCGAGGACGTCTTGGTGACCGGCGCCGGACCGATCGGCATTATGGCGGCAATGGTCAGCAAACACGCGGGCGCACGGCATGTCGTGATCACTGATCACAGCGACGAGCGACTAGCACTTGCGAGCAAGCTTGGCGTCACACGAGCTGTGAACATCGACCGACAGGATGTCGGTGAGGCACAGCGCGAGCTCGGCATGCGTGAGGGGTTTGATGTTGGGCTTGAAATGTCCGGCAGCTCAGAAGCGCTGCGCGACATGATCACACAGATGACGCATGGGGGCAGAATCGCTGTGCTGGGTCTGCCGTCGACCGAGATCAGTGTGGATGTCGCTGCCATCGTGCTGAAGATGCTGACGATCAAGGGCATCCACGGTCGTGAGATGTTTGAGACCTGGTATGAGATGTCGGTTCTGCTGGAGAGTGGACTGGACATCTCCGGAGTGATCACTGACCGTTTCCACTACACCGAGCACGAGAAGGCTTTTGCTGCAGCACGTTCAGGCCATGGTGGAAAGGTGATCATGAGCTGGGATGACTAGTGTCCTAGGAGGGATCATGTACGGCACTCTCAAAGATCAGCTCGCTGATGATCTGGTGGCGCTGAAAACCGAGGGGCTCTTCAAGGCCGAGGCAGTGATCAGTTCGCCGCAGTCTGCCCGGATCTCGGTCGGCGACCAGACGCTGATCAATTTCTGCGCAAATAACTACCTCGGTCTTGCTGATCACCCGGCTATGATCACCGCCGCCCAGCTGGCGCTTGAGCGTTGGGGCTTCGGCATGGCCTCGGTGCGCTTCATCTGCGGCACCGCAGAGATCCACAAGGAGCTGGAGCGCCGCATCGCGCACTTCTTGGGTACTGACGACGCGATCTTGTACAGCTCCTGCTTCGATGCGAACGGCGGTCTCTTCGAGACGCTGCTCGGGCCTGATGATGTCGTCATCTCTGACGAGCTGAATCATGCGAGCATCATCGACGGGGTACGGCTGTGCAAAGCCACGCGGATGCGCTACGCCAACAGGGACATGGCCGACCTCGAAGCGAAACTGCAAGATTCGCAAGGGGCGCGGCACAGGCTGATCGCAACCGACGGCGTGTTCTCAATGGACGGCTACGTCGCGCCTCTTGACGCCATTGTGGGGCTTGCTGAACGTTATGGCGCGCTGGTCATGGTCGACGACTCGCACGCTGTGGGCTTTGTGGGGTCGACCGGTGCTGGGACGCCCGAGCTGTTCGGTGTCCAGGATCGCGTCGACATAGTGACCGGAACACTTGGCAAGGCCATGGGAGGCGCGAGTGGCGGGTATACGGCTGCCCATGGCGAGATCGTCGAGATGCTGCGGCAGCGTTCCCGCCCGTATCTCTTCTCCAATTCCCTGGCGCCCTCGATTGCGGCCGCAGGTATTGCCACGCTGGATCTGCTGGAGACATCCGGCGAGCTGCTGCAACAGCTACGTGAGAATACGACGTACTTCCGCTCGGAGATGGTGGCGCGTGGCTTCGAGATTCCCGAATCTGATCATCCGATTGTGCCGATCATGATTGGCGATGCGGTCGTCGCTGCCGAGATGGCGGACCGGTTATTGAGTGAGGGAATCTATGTCCGGGCATTCTCCTACCCGGTCGTGCCACGAGGCAAGGCGCGGATCAGAACCCAGATGTCCGCCTCGCACTCCCGCGATGATCTTGATCAGGCGATTACGGCATTTGAGAAGGTTCGCCAGTAGCTGGGCGCTCGACCGGTACCTGCACAGCGCGCGGAGGCTTGCGGACGATCTGCTTGCCGAGGGGCATCAGGGAGACCTCGATCAGCTTGAAGTTCGCGATCGCAAGCGGGATCCCGACGATCGTGATGCACAGCAAGATTCCGGTGGCAATGTGAGTCAGCGCAAGCCACCAGCCGGCCACAATGACCCAGA
>DATHIJ010000209.1:0-2981 GCA_035489975.1 Propionibacteriaceae bacterium
CGGCATGCTGGCCTCCTCGCCGGCGGCCGCGGGCGCGGAATGGGTGGCGAGCGAGTGGCTGCTCGATCTGCTGGGCCTGCCCACGAACTCCGCGGTCGGCTTCGTCACCGGTGCCATGATCGCCAACTTCACCTGTCTCGCGGCGGCCCGCCATGACGTGTTACGTCGGGCCGGCTGGGATGTCGAGCGCGACGGGTTGCATGGCGCGCCCGCGGTGACGGTGATCGTTGGCGAGGAGCGGCACGAGACGGTCGACGTAGCGCTGCGGTTTCTTGGGCTGGGCGAGGGACGAAGCATCGTCGTTCCAGCCGATGATCAAGGTCGGATCCGGCTGGACACACTCGCCGACACCCTGACAGAGGTTGGCAACGACCCGCTGATCGTGTGCCTGCAAGCAGGAAACGTTCACAGCGGGTGCTTCGACCCGATCGCTGATGCTGTCGATCTTGCACGTCGGCACGGCGCCTGGGTCCATGTCGATGGCGCCTTCGGGCTGTGGGCTGCCGCTTCGGCCAAGTATCGGCACTTGGTCGCCGGAGTGGAACGGGCGGATTCCTGGGCCAGTGACGCACACAAGACGCTCAATGTGCCGTACGACAGTGGGCTTGCGATCGTCGCCAAGGCCGAGGCCATGTACGCCGCCATGGGTGTGCACGCCGCGTACCTGATCCAGGATGAGCGGCCCGACCCGTTCGCAACCGTGCCTGAATTTTCTCGCCGGGCCCGTGGTTTCACCGTCTGGGCCGCGCTGCGTTCGCTGGGCCGTCGCGGGGTGGCCGAGATGGTGGAGCGATTCTGTGCGCATGCTCGCCGGTTTGCGGACGGCTTGGCCGAGATGGATGGGGTACGTGTGGTCAATGATGTGGTTTTCACCCAGGTGTGCGTCTCTTTCGGCACCGATGAGGTAACCCGTGAGGTGGCCGCACGGCTGCTGAAGGAGGGCACCGCATGGATGACCCCGTCGACCTGGCATGGGCAGGCAGTGTTGCGGATTTCGGTTTCCAACTGGCGGACCACCGATGAGGACGTCGACCGGACCCTTGCCGCCGTACGCCGGGTGCTCTCCGAGGTCCGTGCTGGCTGACCGTGTGCAGCAATCGGGCTGGTGCTATCCGGTCTGCTAAGCCCAGGTCAGTGCAGGCCGGCCTTGAGCACGATGATCAAGATTCCGAGCATCGCACCGATTGAAGCGCTCACCAGACTGCCTCCGATGCCGAGTCCACCGCGACGCCCCGCGAAGAAGCTATAGACGGTCAACAACACGGTGCTGGCGATAACGGCAATCCAGGCCGCCGTACGGATCCCTGCGCCAGCCAGCTGGGTGATGATCAAGATGAGGGCAGGCACCAGGGCCGCCGCGAGGATTGGCCAAGTCTCAGCGAGCGCCTCTTTCAGGGCGTCTACGGGATGCGTGTGGTGTTTGACGGCGTCACCCAACGTCCGAGCATGGAGGTGCGCCAGCCAGTAAATGAACGCGGTTGCGAGAATCGCGATCACGAGCCGCGTCTCCTCCAAGTGCCCGACCGCTGCTGCGATGACGGCAGCGGACACCACAGTGCCCGTGATCACGCCTTCACCGTTGATCATCCCGAGCGCGTCGCGTTCGGGCTTCACCTTCGACTCGGTACGGCGGCTTTCGTTCGTGGTCATGTCGGCTGCCCGTCAGTTTTCCAAGGGCCCAGGTACGCATCAAGCATCCCACTTCAGTCCCTGGACAGGTATGGCCAGCAGCGATCGTTCGCCAGCGAGCGCCATCGGGCACCCATCGAAGACAACCCGTAGGCGCCAGTCAGTGTCTGGGTCACGACCCGCGAGAGCGCCATTCCATCATCAGTGTCGGTGTTGCGCGTCGACCTCGAGGAGCTGAGGATTCCTAGTCCCAGAGATCGAATGCCGCGCGCACGGCTTCGCTCAGCTTGGGCTCCTGCTCGCTCCAGAGGAAGCCGATCTGTCGGCCGACGGCCGACGTCGGTATCGTCACGATGTTGTCGCAGTTGATCACTGAGTCTTGATCGAGACCGTTGGATTGTCCGACAGGCACCTCGACGGTCAGCCCTCGGACCCGAGAAGTGATCGGTGCGACCGTGACCCTGGAGAGATGGGGTCGGACGATCTCGCGCGTGAGAATCAGCGCCGGCCGAGTTTTGTCGAGCCGCACGAGGTGGATCGGCCGCACTAGTCGAGTTCGCTGAGGTTAACGTTCTTAGCGGCCCAGGCAGCCAGACTGTCCAGGTCGCCGTCCTTGCTGCCGGCATAGATCGCTGCGTCGTGCTCAGCCATCCGCCGCCGTCGATCTCGTTCGATGGCGTGCGCCACGGCTGCCGCCCTGCTCTTGGCGTCTCCTCGCGCCACGAGCTGATCGAGAAACTCCACCATCTCGTCGGGCAAACGGACTGCGATCTGCGCGGTCATCCCAAAATGGTACCAGTTCGGGATGACAGCTACGCATCAACGCAGCAGCGCTACGCCCGTTTCCGCGCGAAGTGACGCGCTGAGGCTTGACGCCGTGGTCATGAGTGCATGCAATGAATGCACGCGCGAGTAGTCTTGTCGCTTAGAGGTGGTTCGGTATGAGTCTGCTCACGGTTCGTGATCTTGATCCTGAGGTGAAAGAGAAGCTGCGCCAGCGCGCGGCACGCCACGGTCGTTCGATGGAGGCCGAGGCGCGATTGATCCTTGCTGCTGCTGTGGAGATGAGCGACGAACCGGTCGATCTTGTGGCGAGCATTCGTGACCACTTTTCAGCCACAGGGCTTGAGATCGAGCTGCCGGACCGCACGAGCGCAGCGCAGCGGCACATCACATTTGATTCATGATCGTTCTTGACACCAACATCGTGGCGGCCTTGATGGCCAATGGAGCGGACATCGATCCGTGGCTTGCGACCGTGCCTCGTCACGAGCTGTATACGACGGTCATGACACGGGCCGAGATCCGCTACGGCCTCTCACGTCTTCCAGTGAGTAAACGACGTAGCCGGC
>DATHIJ010000210.1:0-2069 GCA_035489975.1 Propionibacteriaceae bacterium
CTACCTGATGACTTCACCGACCGCGCGCGCTGCGAGAGGAGCCCGCGGCCACACTACCGCTTGACTCCCCGAGCCCCATACAAGGGGTAGAGTCGAGGAGAGGCGCGGTGACTGGGGCCATGTGGCCATCGCTCCGTTTCCACTCCCCGCTCATCGAACCGGACGTGCGGATTTCCCGCATCCGGCTCTCCGACCGGCTTCATCTCATGGCCCACGGCGTTCGTCGCCTCGCAAGCTTGGCACATAGACCGTATACCCCAAGCTCACCGAACACGGTGTCTCTCGAGAACCGTGTGGTCCCGCGCGACGGGACCTTGTGACGCTTGACCAGGAAGTGCTGCACGCGCGTCATGACATGGTTGTCAACCGCACGATAAGCGAGCGAGCAGGTCCCGTGATCGAAGTAGCCCGACCAGCCTTTCAGCACGCGGTTCAATTCGGCGCAAATCTCGCGCCAGGGATCATTGTTGCCCCGGTGGAGGATTGCACTGATCCGCGGCTTGAGACGGGCCACGCTCTTCTTCGACGGACTGGCGCCGAGATACCGTCGGCCATCCTTGCGGGAGTAGTGTGGTCCGAAGCTGTAGCCGAGGAAGTCGAAGCGCTCCTTCCACGCATCGCGCAGAGAGGTCTTCGCTTCGTTGAGGCTCAGCCCCAGGCGGGTCATGACCTCCCCCGCCCACGCCTTCGCCTCCTCCGCGTGTCCGCGGCTCAGGATGACGAAGTCGTCGGCATAGGCGATCACATGCGCCTTGAGCTTGTGCCCTTGCTCGGTCAGCCGCCAGTGCTTGAGGAAGCGGTTCATGTACAGATTGGCAAGCAGCGGCGAGATCACTCCACCTTGTGGGGTGCCTTGCTTGTTGCGCTTGCCGCCCGTCAGCCGCTTCCTTCCATCTTTGTCGGTTTCCTCGACCGGCGCCTTCAGCCACATCTTGATCAACTTCAAGATGTCTTTGTCGACGATCCGGCGGGCCACCGACCGCATGAGTTGATCATGCGGGATGGTGTCGAAGTACTTGGACAGATCGGCGTCCACCACATCCGTGTAACCGCGACGGAGCAGATCGTGCACTGCCTCGACGGCATCGCCCGCGCTCCGCCTCGGCCGGTAGCCGTAGGCATTCGGTTCCAGATCGGCCTCGAAGATCGGCTCGATCACCAGCTTCACGGCGGTCTGCACCACTCGGTCCCGGATCGTCGGGATGCCGAGCGGACGCTCGCCGCCATTGGGCTTGGGGATCATCACGCGCCGTACCGGATCGGGCCGATAGCTCCTGTCACGCAACGCCTTCCCGATCCCGGACAGCCACTCCTCCAACCCCGCCAACTCGATCGACGCGAACGTCACCCCATCCACGCCCGGTGCCCCGCCATTGGCGCGTGCCACCTTGTAGGCGTGTTGCAGAATGTCCGCTCGCCAGACCTTGTCGTAGAGCAGGTAGAAGCGGAAGTCCGGCTCCGCCTTCGCCTTGAGATAGAGCTTCTTCTGAAGGCTCCGGATCCGTTCAGGTGTTTCAAGGCTCATCGCCAATCACCATCTGCTTCCTCGCCTTCCTCCAAAGCATGCCGGAAGTCAGGTCCCTTCCCTCCGCCGGCATTACCCGGCCTCAACGGTCGTACGAACCTGTCCGACACCCGTCGAGCCGCCACCAGGTGTGGCGTTCGGGGTGGCGAACCCCGCCCGACCAGGCCTCCCCCGATAACCCGCATTGCCTTGCCAGCGTGCTATGCCCACTACCCCGGCGGACCAGAACGGGTGCATTTACCGGTTCCTTCCCCGTTCCGCGCGGCCTTCCCCGTTACCCAGTCGGGTCGGCTTCCGCATCGCTACTTTCGAGGCCTGCTCGGGCTTTACACGTTCCGGCCCACTGGCTCGCTCAGCCGCCCAAGGCGGCCTTTGTCACAGGGCTCCAGTCCGCTCCTTAGCAAACCGCCTGTCAGCTACTCGATCAACCGGTTGACTATCGAGGTGGAATCTTCCTCCACTGGCAACACGCGCCTACGGGGCGCACTGGGCAAAGGCGCGTTGACGGGCGGCTACGGTGGGCAAAATCGTGCAGCGCCGTGCC
>DATHIJ010000211.1:0-7447 GCA_035489975.1 Propionibacteriaceae bacterium
GCGAGTAACTTGAGTTCCTTCAGTGGAGGCGCGATGAGGCGAACCATCTTCCATGAGGACCACGACGCGTTCCGGGAAAGCTGTAGGACGTTCGTCGATCGGACGCTGCGGCCGCATCAGGAAAAGCACATCGCCAACCACGAGCTCGGCCGTGAGGTGTGGCTGGAATTGGGAAGGCAGGGCCTGCTCGGGCTGAACGTGCCCGCGGAATACGGGGGCGCCGGCGTCGACGACGTGCGTTTCTCGCTGATCCTGGCCGAGGAGCTATCCCGTCTGGCATTCGCCTACTCCTCATGTGTGGGCATCCACACCAACTGCATTGCGCCATACCTCGTTGACCTCGGCACCGAGGAGCAGAAACAGCGGTGGCTACCCAAGTTCTGTACCGGGGAACTGATCACCGCCCTCGCCATGACCGAGGCGTCTGGCGGTTCTGATCTTGCCGCGCTGAAGAGCAAGGCGGTGCCCGACGGCGCGGACTGGATCCTCAACGGTTCCAAGACCTTCATCACCAATGGCGCCAGCGCCGACTTGGTGCTGGTGGCCGCGCGAACCAGCTCTGACAAAGGCGCCAAGGGGATCACACTTTTTGCAGTCGAGGCCGACATGGCTGGCTTCGAACGCGGTCGGAAGCTGGACAAGGTCGGTCAGCCAGAGGCCGACACCTCCGAGCTGTTCTTCGACGACGTACGAGTTCCCGCGGCGAATGTGATCGGCAAAATCGACCAGGGCTTTGGCTACATGATGCACCGGCTGGTGGCCGAGCGGATCGGTTCGGCCGTGAACAACATTGCTCACGCGCGGCAGATTCTCGACGAGACCTTGGACTATGTGAAGGAACGCAAGGCCTTCGGCACCGCAATCGGCTCCTTCCAGGCAAACAAGTTCACCCTTGCAGAGCTGAAAACGCTGGCGGACGTCACTCAGGTCTTTGTTGATCAGTGCGTGTTGGAGGCTGTGCATGGCACGCTGACCGCGGTTGACGCCGCGGAGGCGAAGTGGTGGTCCGCGCAAGTGCAGAATGACATTCTCGATGCCTGCGTGCAGCTGTGGGGTGGCTACGGTTACATGAACGAATACCGCGTCGCCCGGGCGTGGGCCGATGCGCGGGTGGCCAAGATCTGGGCGGGCTCGAACGAGATCATGAAAGAGCTCATCGGCCGAGACCTGGGATTGTGATCATGATGGCGCACACCTCTGCCGAAGGTCCTCAGGCTGTTATCGTCTCGGCCGCGCGTACGCCGATAGGGCGCGCCGCCAAGGGATCGCTCACCACAATGCGACCAGATGATCTTGCGGCCGGAGTGATCACCGCCGCACTGGCCAAGCTCGATGGCTTCGACCCGAGCACGCTTGACGACATCTACGTCGGCTGCGCGGAGCCACGTGATGAACAGGGTGGAAATGTAGCGCGTCGTATCGCGGTGCAACTCGGGCTGGACGGCGTCCCAGCCGCCACGATCAACCGTTTCTGCGCCTCGAGCGTGCAGACCGCCAGGATGGCCTTCCACGCCATCAAAGCTGGGGAGGGTCATGCGTTCGTTTCCGCCGGGGTGGAGTGCGTCTCGCGGTATCGCGGCTTCGGTTCCGCCGGTGTTGACCCGGTCGATTCGCACAATCCGATCTTTGGCGCCGCAGAGCAGCGCAGCCTGGCAACTGCCGCCTGCAACCAGACGTGGCACGATCCGCGCGAGGACGGATTGATGCCCGACATGTACATTGCGATGGGCCAGACGGCGGAGAACGTCGCCACCCTCCGCGGGATCTCTCGCGCCGAGCAGGACGAGTTCGGCGTACGCTCGCAAAACCTTGCAGAGAAGGCGATCGCGAACCAAATCTTCGATGCCGAGATCGTTCCGGTCACGCTGCCTGACGGCACCGTCGTCAGTACTGACGACGGTCCGCGACCGGGCACCACAATCGAGGCGGTCTCCGCGCTGAAACCAGCCTTCCGCGCGGACGGCGCCGTGACTGCGGGCAACTGCTGCCCCTTGAATGATGGGGCGGCGGCCGTGGTGATCATGAGCGATCGGCGTGCGGCGGAGCTCGGGACAACCCCATTGGCCCGTATCGTCGCGTCAGGTGTCAGCGCTCTGAGTCCGGAGATCATGGGGCTGGGACCAGTCGAGGCCAGCCGTCGTGCCTTGGCTAGCGCCGGGATGACGATCGATGACATCGATCTGGTGGAGATCAACGAGGCGTTCGCGGTCCAGGTGATCGCGTCAGCCCAGGATCTCGGTGTCGATCTGGAGCGGCTCAACGTGCATGGCGGAGCCATCGCGCTCGGCCATCCGTTCGGCTGCACCGGTGCTCGGATCATGACCACGCTGCTGAATGCCATGCGAGTGCGGGATGTGCAGTTCGGGCTGGAGACGATGTGCGTCGGCGGCGGCCAGGGAATGGCCATCGTGCTGGAGCGGCTCTCCTAACTGGAGCGGCCGCGGGGAGGGAGCGGACCGATCAATCACCAGCTACCCTTCGGATGTGACCGAGACAACATTGCTGGCGGCGCGGCCGGCGTCTGTGGGCGCCATGCTGGTGAACCAGGCCAAGGCATCATCCACCAAGGAGGCATTCCGCTACCTCGAAGGCGAGCGTTGGGTTTCGCTCAGCTGGTCCGAAACCAGGGACAAGGCATTCCAGCTGGCGGCTGGTCTACTCGCGCTCGGGATCGAGCATGAAGACCGGGTGGCTATTGCGTCCAACACCCGCATGGAGTGGATCTTGGCCGACCTTGCGATCATGTGCGCCTCAGGCGCGACAACGACGGTCTATCCGTCGACGCAGCATGAGGATGTGGGCTACATCCTTGCCGATTCGCAATCGAAAGTGATCTTCGCTGAAGACGATCTTCAGGTCAGCAAGGTCCTTGATCATCTCGACGAGTTGCCGGAATTGATCACGATCGTGCAGCTGGACGGCAAGGTCGACCATCCTAAGGTGATCGGCTGGTCGGACCTGGAGAAGCAGGGACGCGAGTATCTCGAGGCCAATCCGCGAGCGGTCGATGACGTGATCGCCGCGATCGGGCCGGAGGATCTGGCGACGCTGATCTACACCTCCGGAACCACGGGAAGGCCGAAGGGCGTACGCCTGGTACAGGACTGCTGGACCTACGAGGGCGCCGCGATCGAGGCCTACGACATCATCTATCCGGATGACCTGCAGTACCTGTGGTTGCCGCTCAGCCATGTCTTCGGCAAGGCCCTGATTGCCATCCAGCTCCACATCGGCTTCACGACGGCGGTTGATGGACGGATCGACAAGATCGTGGAGAACCTGGCAGTGGTCCAGCCGACCTTCATGTGTGGCGCGCCTCGGATTTTCGAGAAGGTGCGGGCGAGAGTGATGACAACTGCCTCCCACGGGGTCAAGGCCAAGATCTTCGACTGGGCGTTTGGTGTCGGCCGCAAGGTGTCTCCGCTGCAGCTGGCGGGGCAGCAGCCTTCGGGATTGCTGGCTGTCCAGCACACGCTCGCGGATCGGCTGGTCTTCAGCAAGATCAAAGCCCGGATGGGCGGCAAGATCAGGTTCTTCGTGTCGGGGTCCGCAGCGCTGAATCGTGAGGTGCAGGAGTGGTTCCACGCGGCCGGGCTGCTGATCCTGGAGGGCTACGGCCTCACCGAGACCAGCGCTGCGACCTGCGTGAACAACCCGCGTGCCACTCGCTTCGGCACCGTAGGGCCGCCGGTTCCGGGTTCGCAGGTCAAGATCGCTGACGATGGCGAGATCTTGATCAAGGGCCCGGGTGTGATGCACGGCTACCACAACCTGCCAGAAGCCACGGAGGAGGCAATCACCGACGGCTGGTTTGCGACCGGTGATATCGGCGAGCTTGACGAGCAGGGCTATCTGCGGATCACTGACCGGAAGAAGGACCTGATCAAGACCTCTGGCGGCAAGTACGTCGCGCCGCAGAAGGTTGAAGGTGTACTGAAAGTCGCCAGTCCCTACATCAGCCAGGTCCTGGTGCACGGCGATGGCCGTAAGTACGCCACAGCGCTGATCACGCTCGATCCAGAAGCCACTGAGGGCTGGGCCAAAGATCAAGGGTTGAGCTATTCCTCATTCGAGGAGCTGAGCGGCTCACGTGAAGTTCATGACCTGATCGAGGGTCAGGTAGCCGAGGCCAACCAGTCCCTCGAGCGCTGGGAGACCATCAAGAAGTTCGAGATCCTGCCTGCTGAGCTGAGCGTCGAGGAGGGTGAGGTCACGCCGAGCCTGAAGATCCGCCGCAGGGCTGTCGAAGCCAAGTACGCCGACGTGCTCAACAGCATGTACGACTCCGATTAACGCCGAGTTGTCAGAATCCAGCAGTGCTATAGCCCCGCTGGATTCTGACAAGTCAGCTAGATCTTGGCGCCACCATTGACAAAGATGACCTGGCCGGAGACATAACCCGCCTCTGGTCGGCACAGGAAGCTCGCGACTGCAGCGACATCGGTTGGCTGGCCGATGCGACCGGCTGGGATGTCTCTTGCTGCCTCCAGCTTCCAGTCGTCGAAGTCGATGCCCTGGCGGGCGGCGGATGCCTGGGTCATCTCCGACTCGATGAACCCTGGTGCGATCGCGTTTGCCGTCACGCCGAACTTGCCCAGCTCGAGCGCGAGAGTCTTGGTGAAGCCGACCAGACCGGCTTTGGCTGCGGCGTAATTAACCTGGCCCCGGTTGCCGAGCGCTGAGGTCGAGGACAGGTTGACGATGCGACCCCACTTCGCCTGTGTCATGTGGACCTGAGCCGCCCGGGTCATCAAGAAAGCACCGCGTAGATGAACATCCATCACCGCATCCCAATCATCGATGCTCATCTTGAAGATCAAGTTATCCCGGATGATGCCCGCGCTGTTGATCAAGACGGTGACCGGTCCCAGCTCGGCGGCAGTCTGCTGTACAGCGTTCGCTGCAGCCTCCTCGTCGGCGACGTCGGCGCCGATGGCCACCGCGCTGCCGCCATCGGAGATGATCGCGCTCGCAGTGCGCGCACTGCCCTGCGCATCAAGATCAACGACACCAACCGCCATGCCATCGGCGGCGAGTCGATGCGCGATTGCGGCACCGATGCCGCGCGCCGCACCGGTGACGATGGCGACTCTCATGAATGCGACTGTATTGGACAGTGAGCAGGCAGATCGGGCTTCTGACAGGATCGAGCACCGTGAGCCCTTACACGCACAGCTGTCCGATGCGCTGGGGCGACATGGACGCCCAGGGTCATGTGAACAATGCGGCCTACGTGGACTACCTGCAGGAGGCTCGGGTCGGCTTCCTGCTCTCCGGCCCTCCCGCCCTGCATCAGTTGCTCGACTCCGGCACCCTCGTGGTGAGCCACCAGTTGGAATATCTCAGACCCATCATCTTCAGCGAACGTCCACTGATCATCAATCTTTGGGTGGATGCCATCGGCGGCAGCCGGTTCACCATCGGCTACGAGCTCTACGACGGCGACAACCTGGCTGCTCGGGCGCGGACCGGTGTAGCGCCGTTTGACCTGGCAGGCAATGCGTTGCGGCGGCTAACTGCTGAGGAGCGGGACCTGCTCGGGCGAGCCTTGGCTCCTGCCGAGCCATTGCGCGCCCTGCCTAGGGCCGGACTACTGAGAAATGATCATCGTTATCCGCTGACGGTGCGCTGGTCCGACCTCGACTCGTACGGCCACGTCAACAATGTGAAGTACTACGACTACATCCAAGAGGCCAGGATCGACCTCATCACCAGCACGGTCGGCTGGGAGCCAGAGGCCGTCTGGATGGTTGTCCGCCAGGACTTGGAGTACCTCAGGCCGATCGACTTCCGTACCGAGCAGTACGAGGTTGGCACTGCTGTCGTGGCTCTCGGAAGTCGTTCCTTCACCCTGGCTGCTGAGATCCGTGACCCCGCACCGAGAACGGTCTTCGCTACTGCGCGGACCGTCGTGGTCGGTGAGTCGCCGTTGACAACCGGTCAGCGATCGGCATTAGACACCTGGTCCATGATCAGTTTGAGTCCTTGAACGCACTCGCGCGGACTACAGCCGCAGCCCCGGCATGGTGCCTGGGTGCTCATCGAAGGTGTTGACCATGGAGTACGCGGCGCGCTCCATGTAGGTCCACAACTCATGCTCCTGTTGTGGTGCGAGGTCAATCGAATCGATCGCATCCCGCATGTGCCTCAACCAGCGGTCCCGCATCGCCGGTGTCACGGCAAAGGGAGCGTGACGCATCCGCAGCCGGGGATGCCCACGCTGCTCGCTATAGGTGGTCGGACCCCCCCAGTACTGCTCCAGGAACATCCGAAGCCGTTCTTCGGCAGAAGCAAGATCGGGCTCGGGATACAGGGCGCGGAGCGGTGGGTCAGCTGCGACCCCCTCATAAAACCGCTTAACGAGTGCCACGAAAGTCTCGTGGCCGCCGACCGCGTCGTAGAAGGTCTGCAGAGGTGCATGCTCGGACATCTGGACCATTCTCCATCACGCGATCGAGTGGCTGGCAGGATGAAACCCCGTACGCCTCTGCATACCTATCGGGAGGAGTTGTTGATGGCTACAGTTCGAACCGCTGAATCCCACTGGGAGGGATCCCTGATGGACGGCCAGGGGGTAGTGGAGCTCGTTTCGTCTGGCCTCGGCCACTTCGAGGTCACCTGGGCGACACGCGCCGAGCAAGCGGACGGCCACACCAGCCCTGAGGAGCTGATCGCCGCCGCTCACTCCACATGCTTCTCTATGGCACTGGCACACGGCCTCGCCACGGACGGCAATCCGCCCACGTCGCTTGACACCCGCGCCGACGTCACCTTCCAGCCCGGTGAAGGCATCACCGGCATCAAGCTGACCGTGGCAGGGGTGGTGCCAGGCATCACCGCGGAGCAGTTCCAGGCGGCCGCTGAGGACGCGATGAAAAACTGCCCTGTTTCTCAGGCAATCAGCGGGACGACGATCACACTCGAGGCGACGCACGCGACTTAGTTTGTGAGCTCAGGATCTATTCGGGTTGGGGTTCTGGCTGGGCGACGGCCGGCGGCTCACCGGGACCGCCCTGACTGAAGTTGCCAAGGCGGACGACTTCGCCATTCCGGACGTACCAGAGCGTGCCGTCCTCACCTCGCAATTCCGTGACTCGCAACCCAATGGCCTCGACCACACCAGAGGCCACATCCATGTCCACGTAGTCGCCTACGCCGAGCTGGTCCTCGACCAGCATGAAGACGCCGGAGAAAAGGTCCTTCACAATGCTCTGCAGGCCGAACGCGACGGTCACGGCGATAACCGTCGTTCCGGCCAGGATCGTAGTGATGTTGTAGCCCAGCTCGGCCAAGATCATCAAAATGACAACAGCGAAGATCACGAACGTCACTGCGCTCTGAGCTAGTGAGCTGAGTGCGGAGAGGCGTTGCTTGCGACGCTCTGCGGACATCGTGGTGGCGACGATCAACTTCTGCGCGATCTGATTGCGCGAGCTGAGGGGTCGGT
>DATHIJ010000212.1:0-2362 GCA_035489975.1 Propionibacteriaceae bacterium
CACCACGATCGCTGCGAGAATGCCGACCTGCTCCATGAAACGCGCAACGTCATCACGCATCGACTCGAAGGAGTAGTCCCGCATCCACGCGCTGCCGCCATGCCCGCGGGCATCCGGCGCGATCACGCGGAAGTGCTTTCCGAGTTCGGGTGCAACGTGCCGCCAGCTTTGGCTTGATGAGGTCAAATCGTGCAGCAACAGCACCACTGCAGCGTCCGGCCGCCCCCACTCTTGGTAATTCAGCGTTGGTCCGCCAGGCAGGCTCACGGTCGCCATGCCGGAAGGTTATCGGTATCTCTGAGCGCTGTGCCGAAGCTTCGGGGCCGTGGCTTCGGCTCAGGCGTCGAGATGGACCAGACGTGGCCACTGCTCGGCCCAGCCACCTTGGGGTGCTGAGCAGACCCAAATGGGCCGGCCGCGCTCTTCGTTCTCAGCATCCGCACCGTTATTGATCATCGCGGCCAGGTGGCAATCGCTGAAGTTCGTGGCTGGATCGGCGACACCGACGACAATCACCGGGCGTGCGCCCTCGGGCGGCGGCCCCCAGTCTGCAAAGGCATTGTGACCGCTGAACACCGGGCGGCCGAGGCGGTACCAATCGAGTGCGCCAGCTTCGCCGTAGTTGCGGGTGAACACGACCGCGCTGGTCCTCTGGTCCGCCGGTAGCGAGTCCACGGCGGCCCGTACGGTGCCAGCGAACTCCGGCCAACCGATCGTCTCGAGCTGGTCAGTGTCGAGAACGGGATAGAAGGAGGCCGCGTACGTGCGAGCCGGCAGCAGCGGTACGAAGGCCGGCCAGGCCACTGCTGCGGATAGGGCCAAGACGACACCAGCCGCGACGAGTCGGCGAACCGACCAGCGTGCGGCAAGCGCCGTGCAGCCCGCGGCCACCAGCGGAACGATCGCTCCCGCCAGGTAGTAACCCTTTCCTCCGGCAATCACAAAGACAACAGTTGCCAGCAGAAAGGCTACGGCGATCGGACGCAGCCGTGCCCAGTCAGGCTCACGAAACAGCTGAACCAGACCGTAGATCCAGACAATTGCAATCACCGGGGAGAACATGACCAACGCCTGGGCCAGCAGACCAAGCCGGCCGGCCACGCCGCCGAACTCCTCGGCAATGTCGGCCCCGAGCGCCAGCACCGGCCAGCCGTGCATGACCTGCCAGGCCAGGTTCGGAAGCCACAGCAGTATCGCGACCACCCCGCCGAGCCACGGGTACGGCGTGCGCAGCTGGGCGCGGCAACCCGGCACCAGCAGTACACCGATGAGGATTGCGAAGAGCAGCACAACTACAGCGGTCTTGTTGTTCAGGCCCAACCCGGCCAGCAGACCAGCAATCAGCCACAGCCGCGGGCGATCATCACGCAACGCATACCCGACGACTAGGAGCACGCCGGTCCAGATGAGTGTGTCGAATGTCGCGGTACTGAGGCGATGACCCAGCGTCACGGTGATCACCGACGCGGCGACGGTGCTAGCGGTCAGCACCTGGGCGGCCCGGCCGCCGCCCAGGAGGCGGGCGAACGCTGCTGCGCAGATGACGAGCAGAATCACCGCAATCAGGCTCGGGAGACGGAGAGCCAGGAGGTTGTACGGTGCCAACTCGGTGGCAAGGCGGGCCAACAGAGGCGTGAACAGAGGTTGGTCGGGATAACCCCACGCCAGATGCTGGCCGGCTGCAACGAAGTAGAGCTCGTCGCGGTGTGGCCCGTAACGGTTCACCATGATCAGCAGAAGAACGGCGAGTGCGGCCACCACCGCCCCGATCTCCAGGGCGGCAAACCTCTGTCGCTCAGCCCGCTGCACCCGACGATCTTCTCAGAGGTGCTCGCGAACATCGCGAATCCGTCGCCTGATCAAGAACTGTTTGCTGCTCGATGGCGCGGGGTCACGCGTTTGCCGTCCCACGACGCGAAACACGCCATCGGATGGCCGAGCAGACACTCGTTGGTCGTCTCGGGGTATGGGAAACGGGGTTCAGGAGACTGAAGGAGCCAGCTGTTAAGCGCGTGCGTGTAGCAGCACCTCAGCAATGGTGCGATGCGTGGGGTAGATGTGGCCCTCGTGGAACCTGACCAAATCCCAGACGGCCACCTGGAGCACGCGACCCAGTGTCCAGCCGGCCGCGCGTGATCGGTCCAGCCCCAGGACCTCGGTCATCCGGTCAAAACGACGCAGCAACGCCCGCGGCACGTCGCCTGTCTCGACAAGATCATCCCAACGGTTCCACAAGGCCGGCAATAACTCGAACCCCGAGTCGCCGCTCAGCGGTTTGGGATCGATGGCCTTCCATTCACTCGCCCCGTCCAATGTGGAAAGCGTGTTGAAGTAGTGCAGATCCCAATGCAACAACCGATTG
>DATHIJ010000213.1:0-4109 GCA_035489975.1 Propionibacteriaceae bacterium
ATGGGCCGGAGCGAAGCGGATGAACCGGCCCTGCCCGACGATCTCAGTCAGCCCAGCAGACCGGGCGCGCAGCCGGAACCTTGCCACCTCGATGAGATTGAGAACCTCTGTCGGCGGCGTCCCGTAGCGGTCGTGCAGCTCGGCGTCCACCGCCTTGACGTCGGCCTCGCTCCGCACTTCAGCGAGCCGCTTGTACATCTCCAACCGCAGCCGCTCCGATTCGATGTAGTCGGTGGGCAGGTGGGCGTCGATGGGCAGCTCGATCCGTACTTCGGGTTCGGGCTGGGTCTCCTGACCTCGGAACTCCGCGACCGCCTCGCCTACCAACTGGATGTAGAGATCGAAACCGACGTCGGCGATGTGACCCGACTGCGCACCGCCGAGCAGGTTGCCGGCGCCACGAAGCTCGAGGTCCTTCATCGCGATGGCCATGCTGGAACCGAGGTCGCTGTGCGTTGCGATGGTGGTGATCCTGTCGTACGCGGTTTCGGTCAGTGGTTTGTCGGGCGGGTAGAGGAAGTAGGCGTAGCCGCGTTCCCGTCCCCGACCGACCCGGCCGCGCAGCTGGTGGAGCTGTGACAGGCCGAGCAGGTCGGAACGTTCGATGAGCAGCGTGTTGGCGGTCGAGATGTCCAGCCCAGCCTCGATGATCGTGGTACATACCAGCACGTCGGCGCGGCGCTCCCAGAAATCGATCATGACCTGTTCCAGGCGTTGCTCGCTCATCTGGCCGTGTGCGGTCACCACCCGTGCCTCAGGCACCAGCTCAGCGATCCGACGCGATGCCCTGTCGATGCTCTGCACCCGGTTGTGCACGTAGAACACCTGTCCTTCGCGCAGCAGTTCGCGCCGGATTGCTGCGACCACCTGAGCTTCGTCGTACGGGCCGGCGAAGGTCAGCACCGGATGGCGCTCCTCCGGTGGAGTCGCGATCGTGCTCATCTCGCGAATGCCGGTGATCGCCATTTCCAGCGTTCGCGGGATCGGTGTCGCCGACATGGCCAGCACGTCAACGTGGGTGCGCATGCGCTTGAGTTGCTCTTTGTGCTCCACACCGAAGCGTTGCTCCTCATCAATCACCACAAGGCCCAAGTTCTTGAAGGTGACTTCGCCCGAAAGCAGTCGATGAGTGCCGACGACGACATCGACCTTGCCTTCGGCGAGACCTTCGATGGTTGCGCTCGCCTCAGCCTCGGAGGCGAAGCGGCTGAGTGGTGCGACGTTGACCGGAAAGCCTGCATAGCGATCGGCGAAGGTGGCGTAGTGCTGCTGCACCAGCAAAGTTGTCGGAACCAGAATGGCCACCTGTTTGCCGTCCTGCACTGCCTTGAATGCGGCGCGGACGGCGATCTCGGTCTTGCCGTAGCCGACATCTCCGCAGATCAGGCGGTCCATCGGCACGATCTGTTCCATGTCCCGCTTCACGTCGTCGATCGCTCCGAGCTGATCTGGAGTCTCAACGAAGGCGAAGGCGTCCTCCAACTCTCTCTGCCAGGTCGTGTCGGGCGAGAATGCGTGGCCGCGGGTCGCCTGTCGAGCCGCGTACAACTTGATCAACTCGGCGGCGATCTCGCGGACCGCCCTTCGGGCGCGGCCTTTACGCTTAGCCCAATCGGCACCGCCCAGCCTGTCCAGGCTCGGGTTTTCTCCGCCGACGTAGCGGGTTACCTGATCAAGGGCGTCCATTGGGACATAGAGCCGGTCCCCCGGCTGGCCGCGCCTGGATGGCGCATATTCGATGACCAGGTACTCGCGGGTCGCGCTAGCCACCGTGCGTTGCATCATCTCGACATAGCGACCCACCCCGTGCTGGCTGTGCACCACGGGATCGCCCGAGGCAAGCTCGAGTGGGTCGATCTGATTCTTGCGGCGCGCTGGCAGCTTTCGGCTGGCCCGGTCAGCGGCGCGTTGCCCGGAAAGATCAGTTGCGGTAAAGACCGCGAGGCGGATCTCATCGGCCACGAAACCGTGACTGAGCTGGCCCGTGACGACCGTGGCAATTCCGACGGCGGGTGGCTCATCCAGCGCTGGGAGCTTGCGCAGCGGTACGGCATGCTCGCTGAGCACTTCGACGATGCGATCCGCGGTACCCCGGCCTTCCGCCATGACGACAACCCGCCAGCCGTCCCGGACCCGCTTGGTGATTTCGTTGACCGCCGCCTCCGTGTCGCCACGATAGGTCTCACCGACCTGGCCGAACACCGTCCGAGACTCGACACCAGGCCCGCCGACGATCGCCGAAAGATCGATGATCTCTCCATCCGCGGTCCGGATGGGGTCCGACTGCGCGTTGTCGGTCATGGTCTGATCAACCGGACCAGCGCTGAACGGCGACAGCGTCCACCACGCCATGCCTCGGGCCAGCGCCGCGGCACGAACCTCAGCGAGCGGCTGGTATGCGGACGCACCCAGGTCGATCGGGGCTTTACCTCCGCCTGCCGCGGCTGCCCATGACGCATGGAGGAATTCCTCGCTGGTCTTGACCAGCTCGATCGCTCTGCCGCGCACCAGCTCGGGGTCGCAGATCAGCACATGGGTGTCAGTCGGCAACAGCTCGATCAGCAGCTCCATGCCGTCCACCAGGACCGGCGACAATGCCTCCATGCCGTCGACCGGATGGCCTTGGGCGATCTTGTCGAGCATCTCGATCAGCTCGGGATGTCGATCGGCGAGCGCTGCGGCGCGGGCGCGTACGTCTTCGGTCAGCAGCAGCTCGCGACACGGTGATGCGGTGATCTCGGTCAGTGCGAGGTCGCTGGACCGCTGGTCCGCGACGGAGAAGTAGTGGATCTCTTCGACGGTGTCACCAAAGAAGTCCACCCGTACCGGATGCTCCTCGGTCGGCGGAAAGACGTCGACGATGCCACCGCGTACGGCAAACTCGCCGCGCCGCTCGACCAAGTCGACGCGGGTGTATGCAGCAGCTACCAGGGCCGTCGCTAGGTCGGTGAAGTCGACGTCCTCCCCGACCACGAGCCGTATTGGTTTCAGATTCCCCAGCCCTTTGACTTGCGGCTGCAGGACGCTGCGCACCGGCGCGACGACGATCCGCGGCGCCGGAAGTTCACTGTTGCCGGCGAGCCGTCCCAGCACCTCGAGCCGGCGGCCGACCGTATCGGACCGAGGGCTCAATCGCTCGTGCGGCAACGTCTCCCATGCCGGGTAATACGCCACGGCGTCATCGCCCACAAGGGACTGCAGCGCAGCCGTCAGCTCCTCGGCCTCCCGAAAAGTCGAACTGACCAGCAGCACCGGACGACCCCCGCCGCCGGGCGCGGTGCCCTCGCCCAATGCGGCGGCGATCAGCGGCCGCATCGGAGCAGGCGCGGTGACATCCAGCACCGGCAGTCGCCGTGCGCGTGCGTCGGCGATGATCTCGGTGAGGGTGGGTTCGGTGCAGAAAAGCTCGACGAGTCCCGTGAGGGTCACCCAGAGAGGTTACCGGCTGACTATCGAGGTCACGGCAGTCGGGCGAACGCGCGAACCGGAAACGTCCCGAAGTCACGAACCTTGGGTGGCACCGCGGTGAATCGGGCGCCCTTGGGCGGCACCGCAGCCAGGTTCGTCAGGTGCTCGACGACGTGTACACCGGCTGCCAGCAGTTGGGAATGTGCTGGGCGTTCGCGGCTGCTTTCTGCATCGTCGATATTGATCGAGTCGATGCCGACGAGAACGACACCCGCCTCGATCAGGTACGCCGCGGAATCGGCGCTGAGGTACGGCGCGCCCGCGGCGTAAGCAGGGGTGCCGAAGTGCCGATCCCAGCCGGTGTGTAACAGCACGGCGGTTCCCGTTAGTTCGCGGTCGTAGAACACCCCCGCTGGAATCCCTCGCTCTGTCACATCGGTAAGCCGGAACAGCTGCAGCGGCAAGTCCACCAGCGTCTCGAGTTGCAGATCAGCTAGGTCCGCGCCATCGGTGTAACGGTGGTAGGGGCTATCTAGGTAAGTACCGGTATTCCCGGCCAAAGTGATCACGTCGATGGCGAACTCGGTGCCCTCCGCGTAGTGGGACCGCGATTCCTTCCTTGTCAGGTGCGGGTGGACGGTTGGCACCGGAATGCCGGGATAGGTAACCAGACCAGCGGAGATGGTGTGGCTCAAGTCGAC
>DATHIJ010000214.1:0-4532 GCA_035489975.1 Propionibacteriaceae bacterium
AGTCCATGAGGGCGGCGTCATCATCACCGGTGATACCGACAGGTGGGCGTTTCACAAACCAGATGGACGGCCGTGTGACCAGTGGGTGGATGATGAGAATCTGGCCCGGCACCTCGCCTTCGCGCAACGCCGCCAGCGGCAGGCAGACCGTGATCAACTGGCGGCGGTGGACAGCTTCCAGCATCCCGACGCCCAAACCATCCGACCCCCGCTGGGCAGGTGAACCCTTCGACCTCCACGCCTGCGTCCAAACCCTCTTCACCATCAAACAACCCAAGCCGACCGCGAATCTTGATCAACAAGCCGCGTAATTGGATGGGGGCGCATCTGGAATTGATCATCTCGGGCGCTGGTGGCCGAGCAGGCAGGCCTGCCAGCGGCGGCTACTGAACCGACCAGTCGCCATCGGAGGGCAGAATCGCGCCGTTGATGTTGACCGCGTCGTCGCTGAGCAGGAAGGTGATCGATGCGGCCAGATGCTCCGCCGTCGCCACGGTCGGGATCAGGTTCAGGAACGGGCCGAGACGTCCCCGGCCGTACTCAGAGATCGTTGCCGGCATCGGGATGCCGGTTGCGACGCCGCCGGGTGCGACGGCGTTCACCCGAATGCCCTGTGGTCCGTACATGAAGGCGGCGCTGCGGGTGAGGTCGACGATGCCGTGCTTGGAGACCGTGTAGGCGGTTCCGGAGGCGTTGCCCCGCAACCCGGCTTCCGAGCTGACGTTCACGATGGCGCCGCGACCCGCCGCCAGCATCGTCGGTAGTACCGCCCGGGTGAGTTTGAACGAACCGGTCAGGTTGATCGCTAGAACGCGGTCCCAGATGGCATCCGATGTCTCGTGGGCGGGGGAGAAGTCGTCGTTCACGCCGGCAACGTTCGCCAGGCCGTCAATGCGCGACCCCGCAGTGCTGACGATCCGGTCGATGTCGGCTTGCTGGGTGATGTCGCCGGCGACCGTCGCGACTTCAGGTCTCGTACGGGAGCGAGCGTGCTCTCGTCGAACCCGCCCCTTTCCAACAGCTTCCGAATGAGCGGGCCTCCCTCTGGGTCCTGCAGCCAGGTCCCGATTGTGCTGCTCGCGGTCAGTGGCGTTGACTTCGTTGCCATCAGGCCTCAATCTCTGGTTGCTGTGGTGCGGGATCGAGCAAGCCGATGCGCTCCAGTTGTTCGGCGAGACCGGCACCGTCTGAGGCATAAAGCCACGACACGCTGGAGTCACCCGAGGTGCGGTGGCCGCGGAAGCTGCTGCCCGCCAGCACTGCCTCGCTGGGCGTCAGTTGGCGGATGCAAACCGCCGCCACGTGGTCGGGATGCGCCGCCACGAAGTCGCCGTAAATCGACTCATCGTGCTGCCCATCGTCGCCAATGAGCAACCACTTAACCTGTGGGAACTCACCTGCCAGGCGCTCTAGGCTGCTGCGCTTGTGCTCGCGACCGCTGCGGAACCAGCGATCAGCTGTGGGACCCCAGTCGGTCAACAGCAATGCACCAGCTGGATACAAGTTGCGCGAGAGAAAGCGAGTCAAGGTTGGCGCCACGTTCCACGCTCCCGTCGACAGGTAGATCAGCGGTGCTCCGGGGTAGCGAGTGGTGAGACGCTCGTAGAGGACCGGCATCCCAGGAGTTGTCGCCCGAGCATGTTCGTTGACAACGAAGGTGTGCCAGGCGGCCAGCAGCGGCCGCGGCAAAGCGGTGACCATGACCGTGTCGTCAATGTCGGAGACGACGCCGAAAGTCGTTCCTGGATCGACCACGAAAAGCAGAGCCGTCGCGACCGGTGAGCCTTCCGCGCTCAGACCAATCCGATGCCAGCCCGGCTCAAGATCAACATCCACAACTACGTCGATGACGCCACTGCGGTCGGCTTGGACCGCGAGCGATCGGTCGCCGATGCGGACGTTGACTTCCGCGTTCTCTACCGGGACGCCGATGAAGTTGCGCCAGCCGCGGGCCCCGGTAGGTACCTCATCGCGGCGCTCGGTCGGCTTCGCCAGCAGCACGCGAGCAAGCACCCGTACCCAGCTGGTCGAACCATAGCCGGCATATGGAACTACCTCAGCGATCTTGCCGGCATCACGAGCGCGTCGCGCCCGCCAGCGCTGCAGTGCCTGATCGACTCGAAGGGCTCGGTGTATGAGGAGTTCCTCCACAGATGCGACCCTAGCGGCCGCAGATCGAAGACCTATTCTCCGCCACTGCGGCGAAGCACCTCGCTCAGGCGTTCCGCCGCGGCGATTACCGCAGGCGCGTGCAGCCGGCCCGGCTGCCGGGACAAGCGTTCGATAGGCCCGGACACGCTCACCGCAGCGATGACCTTGCCTGAGGGGGAGCGTACGGGTGCCGATACCGACGCGACCCCCGGTTCCCGCTCGCCAACCGAATGCGCCCAGCCACGCCTGCGGACTGCGGCCAGGGCAACCGCCGAGTAGCGGCTACCACGCAGCCCTCGCTGCATGCGGTCAGGCTCCTCCCATGCGAGCAGCACCTGAGCCGCGGAGCCGGCGCTCATGGTCAGCTGAGTGCCAACAGGCACGCTGTCACGCAGTCCCGACATTCGCTCCGCCGTGGCGACGCACACCCGGTAGTCGCCTTGTCTCCGGAACATCTGAGCAGATTCCCCGGTAATGTCCCGCAGCCGAGCCAGCACCGGTCCGGCCGTCGCAAGCAGCCGGTCCTCGCCAGCAGCTGACGCCAGCTCGCCAAGCCGGGGTCCGAGAATGAATCGGCCTTGCAGATCCCGGCTCACCAGACGATGATGCTCGAGGGCGACTGCAAGGCGATGCGCGGTCGGTCGGGCCAGCCCGGTCGCGGCCACCAAACCAGCGAGGGTGGTCGGTCCGGTCTCCAAGGCGCTGAGCACGAGGGCGGCTTTGTCGAGGACGCCGACACCGCTAGAGTTGTCCATGTCTTGATATTGCCGTCTCGGATGCTGGAAGGCAAGTGCGAAGATTAGCTTGCCACTCGCGGAAATCTGGACGAGAGCCGCGTGGCAGATCCTGCGGAAACCGGGGATAAGGAGAAGAACAATCGTCATGGGCAAGACGCTGAGCGAGAAAGTTTGGGACGACCACGTCGTACGAACCGCTGAAGGTGAGCCCGATCTGCTCTTCATCGATCTGCACCTCATCCACGAGGTGACCAGCCCGCAGGCCTTCGATGGTCTGCGGCAGGCCGGCCGATATGTTCGTCGTCCGGACCTGACGCTGGCGACCGAGGACCACAACACGCCGACGCTGAACATCGACCAACCAATCGCCGACCCGGTGTCGCGCACTCAGGTCGACACTCTGCGCCGCAACGCGCGCGAGTTCGGTATCCGCATCCACAGTCTCGGCGATCTTGATCAGGGCATCGTGCACATCATCGGACCGCAGCTCGGCCTGACTCAACCAGGGCTGACCGTGGTCTGTGGCGACTCCCACACCTCCACGCATGGCGCATTTGGCGCCATCGCGTTCGGCATCGGTACCTCTGAGGTCGAGCATGTCCTGGCCACCCAGACCCTGCCGCAGGCGAGACCCAAGACCATGGCGGTGAACGTCAACGGTGAGCTTCCGGTCGGGGTTACCGCAAAGGACGTCGTGCTGGCGCTGATCGCGAAGGTGGGCACGGGCGGTGGCCAGGGTTACATCGTGGAGTACCGCGGCTCGGCCATTGAGGCGCTCAGCATGGAGGGCCGTATGACGATCTGCAATATGAGCATCGAATGGGGCGCCAAGGCCGGCATGATCGCGCCGGACGAAACCACTTTTGCATACCTCAAAGGACGTCCGCACGCACCCGAAGGCGCGGACTGGGACACAGCCATTGCCTACTGGAAGACGCTGCGTAGTGATCCTGACGCCGTCTTCGACGCCGAGGTTGATCTTGACGCAAGGCTGTTGACGCCCTTCGTCACCTGGGGTACCAACCCTGGCCAGGGCGTGCCACTGGGCGCCGAGGTTCCCGATCCGGAGATCTTCGCCGAGGAGGCCGACCGCACGTCCGCCTCCAAGGCACTGGAGTACATGGCGTTGAAACCTGGCCAGAAGATGCGCGACATAAGGGTGGACACCGTGTTTCTTGGTTCCTGTACCAATGGGCGGATCGAGGACCTGCGCGCCGCCGCTGGCGTTATCAGAGGACATCATGTCGCTGGCAATGTGCGGATGCTGGTAGTGCCCGGTTCCGCACGGGTTCGTCTGCAGGCGGAGTCCGAAGGTCTTGATGTGATCTTCAAAGAAGCCGGAGCGGAGTGGCGTGCGGCAGGCTGTTCAATGTGTCTTGGGATGAACCCAGATCAGCTCGCCCCTGGTGAGCGCGCCGCCTCCACCTCGAATCGCAACTTTGAGGGTCGGCAGGGCAAAGGCGGACGTACGCACCTGGTTTCGCCGCTCGTTGCAGCTGCGACCGCCGTGACGGGCAGACTCAGCTCACCCGCCGATCTCGCAAGGGCACGATGATCATGGATGCCTTCATCAGCCACAGGGGCACCGCAGTTCCACTGCGCAGGAGCAATGTCGACACCGACCAGATCATTCCAGCGGTCTAC
>DATHIJ010000215.1:0-7762 GCA_035489975.1 Propionibacteriaceae bacterium
CGACCCACCCGGGTGATCAACTCCGCGAGAGTCTCGCCGCCGTGCGGGGCCGCGTACGGGTCACGCAGCCAGGCGTCGAGCCCGCCGGGGTCTTCGGAAGCCACATCGATCAATGCCCTGCCGGCCCATGCTCCGAAGTCACAATCACGTAGGTCCTGGATGGCTTCGGCCGTTCCTCCGAGATGCACCGCAGTCGCCTCGCACGCCTCCTCCGGTCCGCTGACCCAGCTTGCTGTGCGACCGCTCAGCCGCCGGATCTTCCCCGAGGGCAGTTCGGCAGGCTCGCCGAACACCAATGCCCTTGTTGCCGATGTTGGCGCTTGGGCTACCACGAGCATCCGCTGAGTCATTAAGAGTCGCCGGGTCGCCTGCCGCCGCTGGCGGCGATCATCTGCCAAGCGACAGTCAGGCCTACCAAGCGCGAAACGAACAGCGCGACATAACCGAGGCCAGCAAGTTGCTCGAACATCACCACTGAGCGCGCCTGCCCCGTGATGGGGACGACATCCGACAGGCCGGTGCTCGACAAGTTGGTGAAGCTGAGGAACAGCAGCTCCATCCAGGTGCGTGGCTGCTCGGGGTTCACCGCCGCGGTGAAGCAGCCCGGTTGGACTGTCTGCATGATCTCGAAGACGTAGGCGAACCCCCATGCGACCAGGGTGAATGTGGCACCGACTGCAAACAACTCGTCGGTGGTGACGGTGCGATCCGACAACATGTAGACCATCAGGCTGCCCGCTGCCCAGAAGTAGAAGAGCGCGTGGGATACCGCCGATGCCACATCCAGCGCGGGGGTCGGGTTGATCGCGTCAGCGATCGACAACCCCGACGCCGCGACAGCCAGTGTCACCGCGATCCAGGTCGGTCCCGCTGAGTCACGGACAGACCAGATGGCCAATGCCAGCACGAGTGCCCCGAATATCTCGAACAGAACGCTTCCCGTGCCGGTCTCGTCCATATACGGATAGATCAGGACGCCGAGCAGCTGGACGACCAACAAGATCGCGGAGGGGTGGGCCAGCAGCGTTCCCCACACCCCATTGGCTCGGGCCACTCTCATGCGGGCACCATATCCAGGCACTAGACCCTGGCTTCGCATCACTAGCGCCTCGATCGGCATCTCGTGGGCTTGGCAGGCGACGCTCGTGATGCAAATCCAGGGTTCCGCGCCGTTCGTCGCGCGTTGGCGGTAGAGTGCTGGGGTTCGCGGAGGACCTGGAAGTTCGGTGAGAATCCGGCACGGTCGCGCCACTGTGTGAGCTGGGACGAACTGCACTGCCCTGAAACAGCATTGCCACGCTCGAGTCAGACCCTGCCTCCGACGAGCTCCGGCAACGCGGGTCGCAAGAACCCGGAGGAGGAACTGATGTCAGAAGTCACCCAGCCCAAACCCGTCGCAGTTGCGGCTCCCCCATTCTCTTTCGGCCAAATGCTGCCCTGGCTGATCATCACAGCGATGATGCTGCTCGTCGCCCTGTACTTCATCTCGGCGGAGCAGGGGGTCAGCTCCCTCTTGTCCGGCACCGCAGTCCATGAGTGGGTGCACGATGGGCGTCACCTGCTCGGCTTCCCTTGCCACTGAAGGCTGCCGTGATGTCCGTACGTAGCTTCCTCATTAGAGGCCTGCTCGCAGGCCTGTTCGCCGGACTCGTTGCCTTCGGCGTCGCCTACCTGGTGGGTGAGCCCGCGATCAATGGCGCCATCGCGATCGAGGAATCTGGCGGATTGGGTGATCACCATGCCCACCACGCAGGAGCGAGCGAGAGCTCAGCTGCCAGCGAGGTGCCGCGCGCCCTTCAGTCGACCGCTGGTCTGCTGACCGGGACGATCGTCGCAGGTGCCACGCTCGGCGGCCTGCTCGGAGTGCTCAGTGCGCTCGCTCTCGGCCGCTTCGGTAGCCTCGGCGTCCGTGGTGTCAGCCTGTCCCTGGCGGCGATCGGCTTCGTCAGCGTCAGCCTGATGCCCTTCGTGGCCTATCCGCCCAACCCGCCCGGGATCGGCCATCCCGACACCATCGGTGCCCGCACCGCCCTGTACTTCATCATGCTTGCCGGTTCGGTCATTGCCGCTGTTACGGCTGTGCTGGTCGGGCGCGAGCTCGCGGATCGATGGGGTGGCTGGTACGCCACACTGAGCGCCATCGCCGGCTACCTGCTCGTGACTCTCACGGCCATCGCTCTGTTGCCGAGCTACTCCGAGGTTCCAGCTGACTATCCGGCCACGCTCTTGTACGAGTTCCGGGCGGCCAGCCTACTGACACAGCTGGCGCTCTGGGCCACCCTCGGGGCCGTCCTTGGCGAGCTGCTGCACCGGCTGCAACGTCGCGCTGGTGCTGAGATCACCGACCCGGTCCACGCCGACCAGCCGCTCTGACGTGATCAGCCCACCCTCATCCGGCGTGTACGCCGAGGCCCGCGGCCGTCTGGACGCATTGGCCAAGCCACTGGGTGCGCTGGGCCGGCTAGAGCACCTGGCCGCGTGGGTGGCGGCCTGCCAGGCGACATGTCCACCGCGCCCCTTGGACCGGGTCCGAGCGGTGATCTTGGCTGGTGATCATGGCGTGTCCCACGACGGAGTTTCCGCTTATCCGCGGGAGGTGACGCCGGTAATGGTGCGTGCTTTCGTCGCTGGCGTCGCGGGCGCCAACTGCCTGGCTCGTCAGCATGGCGTACCACTCCGGGTGCTCGATCTGGGTGTCGATGATGATCTTGAAGATGTCCCGGCCGAAGTTTCGGCGTACCACCTCGGTCCCTCGCAGCCAATCGATAGGGCCGACGCCCTGACAGCCGACGACTGCCGGGCGGCGCTGCGTGCCGGCGAGGCGATCGCTGAGGTCGAGATCGCGGCCGGCGCGGACTTGTTGATCATCGGGGATATGGGGATCGGCAACACTACGCCAGCAGCCGCACTGGTGGGCGCGACCTTGGGAGTTCCTGCCGAGGAGGTAGCCGGGCGCGGCACAGGTGTGGATGACGACCAGCTCCGACACAAGACTCAGGTGATTGCCGCCGCGCTGGATCGGGTCGGTGAGCGCGCCGAAGATCCCTTCGATCGGCTTGCAGCACTGGGATCGGCCGACATTGCAGCCGGCGTCGGCTTCCTCCGCGCGGCAGCACGCCGAGGCGTACCGGTGCTGCTTGATGGGATCGTCTCGATCGCTGAGGCAGTCGTGGCGGCGGATCTCGAGCCCGGGGTAGTGGCCTGGTGTGCAGCCGGCCACCGCTCCACCGAGCCGGCCCAGCAGTTGGCTCTCGACAAACTGGGCCTGGACCCGGTTCTTGATCTTGGTCTGCGGCTCGGTGAAGGCACCGGCGCCCTCACCGCGCTTCCGGTCTTGCGGTCGGCGGTGCTGATGCTGCGCGAGCTGGCGCTGCTTGCCGATCTCAGTCCTGCCAGCTGAGCCCATCATGCTCGACGCGCTACGGCTGTCAGTCGGGACACTGACCATCGTGCCGTCCGGCGCGATCACCGAGATCGACCGCCGTACTGCCGCTCGTGCCATGATCATCGCCCCGCTGGCCGTGCTGCCGTTGGCTGCGGCCGTCGTGCTGGTGGGCTGGCTGGGCCGAACCGCTGGGTTGCCTTCCTTGGCGGTCGGCCTGCTGGTGGTCGGCGGCCTGGCGCTCGGCAGCCGTGCGTTGCACCTGGACGGGCTAGCCGACACCGTCGATGGATTTGGCTCCGGATGGACTGCGGAACGCTCACTTACGGTGATGCGGCGCGGCGACGTCGGACCGATGGGTGTGGCGACACTGATCATTGTGCTTGGCTTGCAGGCGGTGTCAGTCGGAGAGCTGATCCAGGGCCTGCCGGGTGCTCTGTTGGTCGGAGCGGCGGTCTGCTGCTCCCGCGTGGCGCTCTGCCTTACCTGCGTACGCGGCGTGCGGGCTGCCAGAGGGGACGGTCTTGGTGTCGCGGTGGCTGGCTCGGTGCCACGCGTGGCTGCTGCGGGCTGCTGGCTTGCGGTGCTGCTGATCATGGGCTGGGCAGCATGGCTGTCCGGGCACAGTGTCGTCAATGGAGTGGCAGCGGCAGTGGCTGCTGCGGCGATTGTCGGGGCGCTGGTCTATCGCTGCGTACGCCGGCTGAGCGGTGTCACCGGCGACGTGATGGGCGCCGCTATCGAAGTCGCGTTCACCGTCATGATCACCGTGATGATCATATGAACTCACAAACGCACGGCTCGCCCAGCAACAACCAAGATCACTTCGTCGCTGGCAGCCGCCATCTCCTGGTTGACCAGGCCCAGCAGCTCGGTGAACACCCGGCCGGAGCGGTACGTCGACACCAGGCCCCAACCAACCTCATTGGTCACCGCGATTGCCAGGCCCTGATGGGCCCGCCAGGCCTCGATCAGGTCGTCCAGCTGATCCTGAAAGTCACCCTGCCAGCGAGCCACCGGTTCGTCCCAGCTGCCGAGCCGGTCGATCACCGCATTAAGCCAAGTGCCCAGGCAATCGATCATGATCGCGCCCGACACGCTGCGCAGTGCTCCAGCTGCATCGCTGGTCTCCAGCGTGCTCCAGTGCGTCGGTCGCCGCGCTCGATGATCGAGGATCCGCGCCGCCCACTCGGGGTCAGTTGCGGGGTCGGGCACCGGCCCGGTTGCCACGTAGCTGACCTCGGCACTGTCGGCGAGCAGCGTCTCGCCGTAACGGGACTTCCCAGATCGCACGCCTCCAGTGATAAGGATGCGGTGAGCAGGGCTGGTGAGGTCAGGATCGATCAGCGGAGTCATCACCGATGACTCTATCGAGCCGTTGGCCGTCTGCTGTGGGGCTTGCGTTGGGATACCTGGCCGACCGAATATTCGGCGACCCACGACGCGGCCATCCTGTCGCCGGGTTCGGCGCAGCCGCATCCCGGCTGGAGGCGCGGTGTTATGCGGATCGGCAGGCTGCCGGCGTCATGCACACCGGCGCCCTGGTCGGAGCCGCGATTGCGTTGGGCGCCGCGCTCGAGCGGCTCATCTCGAAGCGCCCACTGCCCACCGTCATTACAACCGCAGCAGCCACCTGGGCAGTCCTCGGCGGCCGCTCGCTGAGCCGCGAGGCCGCCACTGTCGCCGAGCAGCTGGCTGGCGGGAGGCTGACCGCCGCGCGGGTTCAGGTCAGCCATCTGGTGGGCAGAGACACCGCGGAACTGTCAACCGATGAGGTGGCGCGGGCCACCGTAGAGTCCATTGCGGAGAACGCTTCGGACGCCGTAGTCGCTCCGCTGCTGTGGGGGGCCGTCGCCGGCCTGCCTGGCTTGCTCGGCTATCGGGCCGTCAACACCTTGGACGCCATGATCGGACACCGGTCGCCGCGGTATCGGGAGTTCGGATGGGCGGCCGCCCGGCTGGATGACCTGGCGAACTGGGTACCGGCTCGACTTGCCGCGCTGGCAGCAGCGGCATGGGCGCCGTTGGTCGGCGGCATCACCGTAAACACGCTCAGCGTGATACGCCGCGACGCCGGCAGACATCCCAGCCCGAATGCCGGCGTCGTCGAGGCTGCGTTTGCCGGCGCGCTCGACATCCGGCTTGGCGGACAGAACGCGTACCACGGCAGGGTCGAAGATCGAGGCACTCTGGGCACCGGCCGCCCGGTCGCCATCCCTGACATCAATCGGGCCAACCGCCTCGCAGGGGCAGTGTCGATGAGCGCGCTGCTGGTAGCCGTCGTCGTTCGCGGCTGGCGACCATGACGATCCTGATCTTGGGCGGTACCGCCGAGGCGAGACAGCTCGCGGCGGCTCTGGTCGCGGACGGCGTCGATGTGATCTCTTCGCTCGCTGGACGTGTCAGGACACCAAACCTTCCCGCGGGCCGGGTTCGGGTGGGTGGGTTCGGAGGTGCGGGCGGACTCGCCGACTACCTGCGCCGAGGGCACGCTTTCGCCGTGGTGGATGCGACCCACCCGTTCGCGCCGAAGATCACCAAGAACGTGGTCCAGGCGGCGAGCATGACCGGTACGCCGCTGGTTCGTCTAGAGCGACCCGGTTGGCGGGAACACCCGCGCGCCAACACGTGGACCTGGGTGCCCGACGCAGCGGCGGCCCGAGCCGCTGCAGAGCGAGCCTTCCGGCCATTCCTCACCACGGGACGGCAGTCGCTGCCGGACTTTGCTGCCTGGGCCGACCGGGATGTGCTGGTCCGGCTGGTCGACCCACCAGCCGCCACATTGCCGCGGCGCTGGAACGTCATCTTGTCCCGCGGGCCGTACAGCTACGACGGCGAGCGCACGATCTTGACCGAGCATGCCATCGACGTAGTTCTCACCAAGGACTCGGGCGGTACGCATACCGTCGCCAAGCTGGACGCCGCGGGCGATCTCGGCCTATCGGTGGTGATCATCGCGCGTCCGGAGCCTGCGCCGGTCCCGCTTCTCAGGACGGTCGCCGAGGCTACGGCCTGGTGTCTCGAGACGTCTGCGACGCTTCCGCGTCGCGCGGATCGCGCTCGTGACCCGCTGACGTCCTCCTCGCTCGGAGACTGAAGTGCGTGTCTCCTCGCGCGTCCTTCGATCAGCGGGGCGTGATCCGAGAACTTGCGATTCGTGGGACGATCGATCACATGAGGTGGATTCTGAGGCTGCTGGCAAACGCGGCAGCGCTGGCGATTGCGACGTGGATCCTAAGTGGCATCACCCTCACAGGGTCGAGCACCACCAGCCAGATCGTGACCCTGTTGATCGTGGCGTTGATCTTCGGAGTGCTGAACGCGATCGTCAAGCCGATCTTCGCTCTAGTGACCATACCGCTCCTGCTGCTGACCCTCGGCTTGTTCTTGATCGTGATCAACGCGTGCATGCTCTTGCTGACCTCATGGCTGGCGGGCTTGTTTGATCTCGGGTGGCACGTCGATGGATTCTGGACTGCAGTGATCGGCGCCATCATCATCTCGATCGTGAGCTTCATCTTGAATGTCTTCCTGCCCGACCCGGGCGACAAGAGAAGTGACTGAGGGAACGACCAGCCGGCCGCTACGCGTCGTCTTCGTCTGCCTGGGAAACATCTGCCGTTCGCCGATAGCGGAGCGGGTGGCTGAGCACGCAGCCGCTGAAGCGGGCATTACCGGCGTCGAATTCTCCAGCGCCGGGACCATCTCTGAGAAGTACGACGACCCAATGGACCATCGGGCGGTCGCGGTACTCAGGGAGCGCGGATACCGGTACGCAGACCATAAAGCACGCAGGATCACCGAGGCCCGGATCGAGTCAGCTGACCTGGTGGTGGCGATGGAGGACGTTCACCTGCGCAGTGTGCTGAAGCTGGCGCCGGATCCGAGCAGGGTGTGCTTGCTCACCGAATTCGACCCCGCAGCACTGCCTGGATCTGGTGTACCGGATCCGTGGTTTGGTTCTGATGCGGGCTTCTACGACACGCTCACCGCAATCGAAGCCGCCATGCCCGGTTTGCTCGACCGCATCCGCAAGCTCCAAAACTCGGCGTAACCGCCACTCCTCTCACCGGTCTCTCATCGCAGCGGTGTGATGCTCCCCGCAATGGGACTACTCGGGGGAGGGAACTCCGAAATGAAACAACGTACGCTGCCGCTGATTCTTGCTGCCACAATCCTGTGTGCAGGTTGTACAAGCGCGACCACGCCTTCGGCCACGGCTCCAAGCACTCCGGCCCTGGAATCCAGCCCTGCGGCTACTACTTCAGCAGCTGAATCCACGCTTCCGATCGGCGCAGAGCCGGTCAATCTCAATCCGGCAGATTTCACCGCCGACATCACGCACCCGTACTGGCCGATGGCGCCCGGAACCCGATGGAC
>DATHIJ010000216.1:0-2345 GCA_035489975.1 Propionibacteriaceae bacterium
CTGCGCACGACGGACCGGAATGCGACCTGGGCCGATGCAGCCTCGCCGCACGTCGGGAGGGTCTCACGCCGCGAGCAGCGGGCACTCAGGAAGGAACAGCAGCGGCCCCTTCCACGCCGGAGGCAAACTCTTCACACGTGACCGGCACGTCCGTGGCCTACGTGAGCTCGTGCTCGGTCATGGTCAGCGAACCGACTGAGGGTCCTGGGCGAGCGCAAGTCCGACCGTCGTCAGGGCCGCTGGTTGGTGTCACTGCCAATGGCAAGCCGGTATCGGCGCTCGGGACGACCGCGGCTGCCGTAACGCAGCGATACCTGGGCCCTGCCTTGAGAGACGAAGAATTCCAGGTAGCGGCGGGCGCTCACCCGAGAGATCCCGACCGCGGCGGCGCACTGCTGGGCTGACTGCTCCTCGGTCCGCTCCCGCAGCGTAGCCAAGATCAGCTCCGCGGTCTCTAGGCTCATTCCCTTGGGCAGCGACTCTGCAATCGTCGGCTCCGACCGACCGAAAATCCGATCTATCTCGGCTTGGTCACCGACCAACGGCCGCAGCCGACGCTGATGTTGGGATCGATACTCCGACAGTCGGCTGGCGAGATCGTCCAGCGTGAACGGCTTCAGCAGGTAGTTGGCTACGCCGAGCTTGAGGGCGCGTTCGACAGTCTCGGACTCGTTCGCCGCGCTGATCACGATTACGTCTCCTTCCACCCCCGCCACCCGCATCTGATTGAGCAGATCTAGCCCGAACACGTCTGGCAGATAGAGGTCCAGCAAGATCAGATCGGGAACCAGCCGCCGAGCCATTTCCAACGCCTCGGCGCCGTTGCCAGCGACACCGATGGTGCGAAAACCCTCCACCCGGTCCACGAAGGCCGAGTGGATTCGCGCCACTCGGAAGTCGTCGTCGACCACCAGCACCGTGATCATGCTGTGCTTTCCTGCTTTGTCGCAGCAGCCGCCGGCCGGGCCGGCGCCGGGACAATTGTCATCCGTGCAACGAACTCCGCGCCTTGTGCTGTGTTGTTGATCTCCACTTCACCTCCCCGCCGGTGGCAGATCAACCGGGTCAGGGCGAGCCCGATCCCCCGCTCCCCATCCTGGGCGGCCTTGGTGGTGAACCCGTGTTCAAACACTTCGTTGGCAATGGTGGCATCCACGCCAGGACCGGAGTCACTGACGATCAGCTCGACGGTGCTGCCGGACTGGCGGATCTGGACCTGAACCCACGCAACTTTGCCGTCGACCCTCTGGCTGGACGCGGCGTCGATGCCGTTTTGGACCAGGTTGCCGAGCACGGTCGCCACGTCGAACGCGCACTGCGGATCAAGGGGGTCGAGATTGGTGTTCGGGCTCACCCCGAGGGACACCTGACGTTCCGCCGCGACGGCCGACTTCGCCACCAACAAGGCCGCCACCGAAGGGTCCCGTACCCGTCGTGCCACGGTCAGGTCCAGCGCGGCACGGCCCTCGGTCAGCGCACTAACGTAACTCACCACCTCCTCGTAGTCGCCGATCTGTATCAGCCCGGAGATGGTGTGCAGCTGGTTGACGAACTCATGGGTCTGCGCCCGCAGCAGGTCCGTGGTGCCCCGGAAGGCACCTATCTCACTCTCTAGGTCAGCGAGCTGGGTGCGGTCCCGCAAGGTTGTCACCGAGCCGAGCTGACGACTATCGTGAGTCACCGGCATCCGGTTGAGTACCAGCACTCGGCCGGACCTGATCACTACCGCGTCCTGCTCGACACCGCTGGCACCGGTCAGGACGTCATGCAGCCGGCCCTCGATCGACAGCTCGGCCAGCGACTGCCCTACGGCGTCGTCGGGCAGCGAGAGCAGCCGGGAAGCCAATGGGTTGACCATAGTGACCCGATCGTGCGGATCGAGCGCGATCACTCCTTCAGCGATGCCGGCGAAGATCGCCTCCCGCTGCTCGGCCAGCGCGGCGATCTCGGCCGGCTCCATGCCCAATGTCTGTCGCTTGATCCACCGGGCCAGCAGTAACGAGCCCACAGTCCCCAGCACTAGGGCCGCACCCAGGTACGTTGCCAGCGCCGGTGCGGCGGTGACCAGTGAGTCGAGCCGGCTGGGGTTAGGCTCGCCGATCAATGCGATGCCGAGCTGCCGTACGGGATCACCACTCGTGCCGGGGTTGGACAGGATCGGAGCAGCTGCCACCAGGTAGCTCTGCCCGTCGATCTCGATGGTTGCGGTGTTGGACCGCGTCGGCGTCGCCACTAGGTCTGGCCAGTCGATCTGCTCGTCGACCAGGAGCGGGTCCGTGCTTGCCAGCACCACACCGCGGGTGTTCGCGATGACCACCAGCTCAACTCCGGTGGTGGTCTGCAGC
>DATHIJ010000217.1:0-5862 GCA_035489975.1 Propionibacteriaceae bacterium
CATCACCTTTCGCGAATACGCCGAGCGGTGGCGTGCAACCCAGGTGCATCGCCTGACCACGCAGGACTACATCGAGGGCAACCTGCGCCGCAACGCCTACCCGGTGCTCGGCGATAAGCCGCTGTCATCGATCAGGCCGAGTGAGGTCCAGGGGTGGGTCAAGGGCATGACCGATCGGTTGGCACCATCGACCGTCGGCGTCGTCCATGGTGTTGTGTCGGGCATCTTTCGCGCGGCCGTGCGTGACCGGTTGATCGTGGCGAACCCGTGCGACGGGACACGTCTCCCGAAAGCCACGCCGTCACGGGTCGAGCCGCTGCCCGTCGAGACTGTGCACGCGCTAGCTGACGCAGTGCCCGCCCGATATCGGGCGCTTGTGATCTTGGCTGCTGGCTCGGGCATGCGTCAGGGCGAATGCCTGGGGCTCACTGTGGACAGGCTCGACTTCCTGCGCCGCGTGGTGCATGTGGATAGACAGCTCGTAACCGTGACTGGCCGTCCGTCGTTCCTGACCGCGCCCAAGACGGCGGCGAGCGTGCGCACCATCCCGCTGCCTCAAGTCGTGCTCGATGCCCTCGCCGCGCACCTGGGCGCCTTCCCGCCGCTCGGCGATGGGTTCGTGTTCGTCACAGACGCCCGCAATCCCATCCGTCACCCCGCGTTCGGGGATGTGTGGCGGGCTGCCGTCAAGGCCGCGGGCGCGCCGGCTGGGACAGGCTTTCATGAGTTGCGGCATTTTTATGCCAGCTTGTTGATCAGGCACGGCGAGAGCGTCAAGACCGTGCAAGCGCGACTCGGTCATGCCTCGGCGTCAGAGACGCTCGATACCTACTCCCACTTGTGGCCGGACAGTGATGATCGGACCCGCACGGCGGTCGATTCTGTCCTCTCTGCGGACTATGTGCGGACTGGGGAGGTGGTTGATGGACATAATCCCTAGTCAAATGCCAGTTGGCGGACGAGTCGGTCGGTAAGCCGGATTCTGTCCGATCGTTGCCGATCGTGGCGATCATCCATCTGCGACCGCTGTTGCCAGCGGCCTGGTGCGATCTACCCGGAGGCTCGGGCGAGCAGCCCTCCAGCGCCTCCGCAGACGCGCGTACGCGTCCTTTTGATCTTGCTCCAGGTGGGGTTTACCGAGCCATCCCAGTCACCTGGGATGCTGGTGGTCTCTTACACCGCCGTTTCACCCTTACCTCCGTGTCAATGAGATGGCTGGGCATCTCATTGGTGTTAGAGGCGGTCTGCTTTCTGTGGCACTGTCCCGCGGGTCACCCCGGGTGGGCGTTACCCACCACCTTGCTCTGTGGAGTCCGGACTTTCCTCAACGGCGCCTGTGCACCGTCGCGATCGCCTGACCGACTCGTCCAATCGCCAGCCTAGCGAGTAACGCTAAGGCCGCGTTAAGACTTCCGCTCCGTTCTCGGTGACCACGAGAGTGTGCTCGAACTGGGCGCACCGGCTCCCATCAGCGGTGAGCACCGTCCAGCCGTCGTCCCACATGTACCAGTCGCCGGACCCGAGGGTGATCATCGGCTCGATCGTGAACGTCATGCCGGGCTTGATCACGGTGTCATAGGCAGGCTCGTCGTAGTGCGGGATGACCAGGCCGGAATGGAAGGTGGTGTGTACGCCGTGCCCGGTGTAGTCGTGCACCACGCCGTAGCCGAACCGCCTGGCATAGCTCTCGATCACCCGTCCGATGACGTTGACCTGGCGTCCCGACTTCACAACCTTGATTGCGCGTGCCAGCGCCTCCTGGGTTCGTTCGGTGAGCAGTCGAGTCTGCTCGTCGACGTCGCCGCAGAAGAACGTGCCGCACGTGTCCCCGTGTACGCCATGGATGTAGGCCGTGACGTCGATCTTGACGATGTCGCCATCCTCGAGCGGGCGGGAGTCGGGGATGCCGTGGCAGATCACCTCATTAACTGAAGTGCAGCAAGACTTTGGGAACCCGCGATAGCCGAGCGTTGATGGGTACGCGCCGTGGTCGATCAGGAATTCGTGGACTACCCGATCAAGATCATCGGTCGTTACGCCGGGATCGATGATTGTGGCGGCCGCGTGCATTGCCTGTGCGGCGATCCGGCCTGCGATCCGCATCCTCTCGATGGTTTCGGGAGACTGGACGTCGTCTCCTGTATAGCGATCAGGACCGGGCCGGCCCACGTAGCGCGGCCGGGGGATGCTGGCAGGCACCTCGCGCGATGGTGAGACGGTCGCGGGCTGGATTGTCACCTCGCGATCTTACTTATCCGAAACCGGTCGAAAGCAACATCAAATTCGGCCGAACGCATGTTGTGGTGACCACTTTCTGGGAATCATGGCCGGGGAGTAACGTCGAAGTGGTCCGTCCCAAAGGAGGGTGAGATGGCGGAGGGCGATTGGTGGTACGACCTCAAGACCCACACGGTGGTACCAGACAACAACGAAACGAAGATCACCGACCGGCTCGGCCCGTACAAAACGCGTGAAGAGGCCGAACGCGCACTCGAACTTGTGGAAGAACGCAACGAGGCGTATGACAACGACCCGCGCTGGAACGACGATCTCTGACCGTTCCATCGCCCACGCTGTGCATGGCATGCATGCCGTGCACAGCGTCAAGACCCCGCGCAGCGTGGGATGTTGACAACGCCCGGCCCACTGCTACATGAAGGTAGGTTGCGGCACCGACTGAGTGGGTGAGCCCGGCGGCAGTTCTTGCGGAAGGTCAAGGCTTTCGGCCGCTGTCGTCGCGGGTGCAGTGATCCGAACCTGGGAGGCGCCAGCCACCGGTGTAAGCCACACCGGCATCCCGGTTTCCAGTCCCTTGGCGGTCGCATCCGCGCGAGTCAGAGTGACAAGCACCGGCGGCGCTGCTTCGTCCTCGATGAGCCGTACGTCGAGTCGCACCTCGAAGCCGACGCGGTTGAAGCGCTCAATGCGACCCGGATACGCATCGCCGAAGGGATGAGTCTCGATCTCCAGGTCATGGGGACGTACCAGGTGGCCGTCGAGCGTAGTCACTGGCCCGAGGAAGCTCATCACGAACTCCGAGCTCGGATGATCGTAGAGCTCGTGAGGCGGACCGATCTGCTCGATCCGGCCCTGGTTGATCACCACGATCCGGTCAGCCACCTCCAACGCCTCCTCCTGATCATGAGTCACGAAGACAGTGGTGACGTGAACCTCATCGTGCAGCCTGCGCAGCCAAGCCCGCAGCTCCTTGCGGACGTTTGCGTCCAAAGCACCGAACGGTTCGTCCAGCAACAAGACAGTCGGTTCGATTGCCAGCGCTCTGGCCAACGCCATCCGCTGCCGCTGCCCTCCGGAAAGCTGGGCCGGAAGGCGGTCTGCGAATTGCGAGAGGTGCACCAGCTCGAGCAGCTCAGCAACGCGCGCCTTGACCTCCCGGCGGGGACGCTTCCTGATCTTCAGCCCGAACCCCACATTGCCGGCGACATTGAGATGCCGGAACGCTGCGTAGTGCTGGAAGACAAAGCCGACGTTGCGCTTTCGCGCCGGGAGGCTGGTCGCATCGACACCCTCGATCTCCACTGATCCGACATCTGCCACCTCAAGGCCGGCGATGATCCGCAGCAGTGTTGACTTGCCACCACCACTGGGTCCGAGCAGCGCTGTCAGCTCGCCGGTGGCGATATCCAAATCGATGCCCTCCAGGGCGGTGAAATCGCCGAACTTCTTGCCGACGCCTGCGATCTTGATACTCATGGCGGAGTCCCCTTGTCAGGTCGGAAGGCTGTCACGATAACGAGAGCGATGACTGCGATCAACGCCAGGATGAAGGCTGCAGCGTAGGCGATGATCGAGTTCTCGATACCGAACTGCTGGTACCGCTCCTCAACCAGGAGTGTCGCTGTTTGGGTGCGCATGGCTACGCCGCCAGAGACGATCTTGACCGCGCCGAATTCACCCAGGGATCGCGCCAGACTGAGCACAACGCCGTAAAGCAGCCCCCAGCGGATCGCCGGCAGGGTGATGCGAGCGAAGGTCTGCAGCGCTGAGGCCCCCAGGCTGCGAGCGGCCTGCTCCTGCTCAGTTCCGATCTCTTGGAGCACGGGAATGACCTCACGGATCACCAGCGGCAGGCTGACGAACGCGGTTGCCAGGATGATGCCGGGTGGCGCATAGATCACCTGTAGGCCAGCCTGCTCGAGGCTTCCGCCCAACCAGCCGGTGCGGCCGCTGTAGACGAGTACCAGCGACAGGCCGACGACGATTGGCGAGACCGCCAGCGGCAGGTCCACGAGGGCATTCAGCGCCCGCCTTCCGGGGAATGTGTAACGCACCAGCAGTAGCGAGATGCCGACCCCGAAGATGGTATTGATCACGACGGCCCAGAAGGCTGCCGATAGCGTCAGCTGGAACGCGAAGATCACCTCGGGCTGGCGCAGAGCGTTGATCACTGGAGCCAGTCCGTGGGCGAACGTTGCTCTCGCGACCAACAGGACCGGCCAGATCACCAGCAGAAACAAGTAGCCAACGACCAGCACCCGCAGCCCCCACCGAGTTGCAGTCTGGGGAGCGGCCCCCTTACGCATAGCGGGCCACCCTTCGAGAGATGACATCGAGAATGACGATGACGATGAGCGCGACGATCAGCAAGATCGAGGCCACTGCTGCCGCCTCGGTGAGCTTGTCGCCCTCGATGTAGGACAGGATGCGCACCGACGCCACTTCGGTGGAGTACGGCAGGTTGCCTGATAGCAGGACCAGTGATCCGTACTCGCTGATCGCCCGACAGAACGAAAGCGCCGCGCCTGAGGCGATGGCAGGCGCCAGGCTAGGCAGGATCACGCGTCTGAAGATCGTGAACTGAGTTGCACCCAGCGATGCGGCCGCCTCCTCCACTTCGGGCTCGAGCTCGAGTAGCACCGGCTGCACAGTGCGGACGATGAACGGCAGCGTCACGAACAAAAAGGCCAAGAACACCGCAATCGGAGTATTGGCCCAGTTGACGCCAAGAGGGCTCGACGGCCCGTACAGGCTGAGGAGCACTAGCCCGCCGACGATGGTCGGAAGTGCCAGCGGAATGTCGATGATCACCTCGAGCACCCGCTTACCGGGAAAGTGATCACGGACCAACACCCACGCGATCGTTGTCCCCATGAAGATGTTGATTACGGTGACAAGAATCGCCTGACCGACGGTGAGCCTGAGTGCGGCGAACGTCTGTGGGCTGCGCAGGCTATCCCAATACGCCGACCAGCCACCCTCGGAAGCCTGGACGAGCACTGCGGTCAGCGGAATCAGCACCAGCAGGCTGAACCAGAGCAGTGCTACTCCCAGTCCCAGCCCTGACGCAGCGGTAAGCGAGGTCGCACTGCGCCCGCGCGACAGGCGGCGGCCACCGGCGTTGGTGGCCGCGCCTGCCGTAGCCGAGTCGAGCGGCGGGGGCTCGACGATCGCTGCGCGTTGGGTCACTGAGACCTGCCCGTCTGCTGCTGGATCTGTGGTACCAGGCCGGTGGCTTCGTCAAAGAACTTCGCGTTCACCTCATCCCAGCCACCGAGGTCGTTGATGGTGAACAGCTTCGGCGGCACGGGGAAGGGCTTGGCCGGGTCGTTGGCGCCGGCTACTTCGCCGACCGGGGTGTCGGCAATCACAGGTCGGAAGCCCTTCTTCACGAACTCCTCCTGACCGGCCTTGCTCAGCACGAAATCGAGGTAGGTGTTGGCCTTGGGGTTGGCATTCTTCAGCACCGCGCCCGGGTTTTCGATCTTGATGGTGGCGTCGGGAAGGATGTAGTCGAAGTCCTCCCCTGACTGGCGGGCGAGGATGGCCTCGTTCTCATAGGAGATCAGCACGTTGGCTGAGCCCTCGAGGAAGGCGTTGGTCGCGTCGCGTCCGCTGCCTGGC
>DATHIJ010000218.1:0-2223 GCA_035489975.1 Propionibacteriaceae bacterium
ACCCGACGGTGTTCCGCCGCTGCCGCCGCGAGGCAATGCGACCGCGACACCAGCGATGAGGACTGCGGCCGCGGCCACAGCGCTCGGAATGGCCACGCGGGCGGCGGTGGATCGTTGAGCGCGCCGGATTCCCTTCTCGAGTTCGGGACTGGTCTCTGCAATCTGCCGCCGTACGGCACCGGCCGCTTTTCGTGCTCGTGAATCGAAGTCGCTCATTACGTATCCTCTAACTGCAAGTGACGCGCGACTGCGTCGCGCGCCCGGCTCAAGTGGGTTTTGACAGTGCCCTCGCTGCAGTCAAGGACCTCGGCGATCTCCCGGACGCGGTAGTCCTCCATGTAATAGAGGGCGACCACTTGCGCTTGTCGGGGTGGCAGACGGCGAACCGCTTGCCAGAACGCTGCATCGCCTTCATCCAGTTCGATAGGGGTCTGCATCCGCCCGGCGAGACGCACCAACGCCTTTGCCTCGCGCACGCGTCGCCGCAATACCGATGCCGCTCGATTACAGGTCACTCGCCGCACCCACGCGCCCGGCGAGTCGTAGGCAACGATGGAACGCCAACCCCGAAATGCTGCCGCGAACGCGTCTTGTGCAGTGTCCTCGGCCACCCATTGGTTGCCGGTCAGGACAAACGCCAGACCGAGCACATGCCGGTACTCCGTCCGGTAGAAGTCGTCGAACGTCAGCGATTCGCTAGGCGCCTCAACTGTGGGTTCGACGGCGGCTGCCGCTGCTGGTTGGCTTTCCATCATGAGTTACTCGCCGCAGAGGTGTCTTTGGTTGACATGACGGGGTGATTCTCTCCGGAAAATTCGTGCCGCGCGGATGCTTTGCGCCGAGACGCTGCCGTACTCGCGCTCTTCGAGCCTGAAACGGCCGAACCCACACTGGAAGTGCCACACGCTCTGGCGCTCGGCGGCGGGCCAACCAGCTGGTGGTGGCGTCGACGAGTGCCATCGAATCCTGGGGTGCGGACGCCAGCACGCAGGCCCTACAAGATCACGAGAGTGATGATGAAGGCACAGGTATCAGTAGGGGAGGATTGGTTTCGGGTGCCGTGCGGGCGCTTGCGTCGGCACCGGGTAAATCGCGCCGCTCTCCTGGCCAGGCCCGAGGTCGAGCTCGGACTCTTGGCCAGCAACCAGCGTTTCGTCGGCAAAGTGCTCGTGCATCCAGTTCAGATGGTCGTTTCGATCCTCGACGATCCGCAGCGTGTCCCAGGCTGGCATGTCCTGTTGGGCGAACTGCTGACCCATCAGCTCCGGGTCAACCTCGTAGTGTTTCAGCCTGACGACTACCCCGTCGGAAACCCGCGTGGCTTCGGGGCGAACGTACTCCTGCTTGTAGATGAACCGTCGCATCGATTGGCCCTCAGCTCTCGTAGGCCTGGTCCAGCATTTGCTTGCCGGGGTTCATGATGTTGTTGGGATCGAGTGCCCGCTTGACCTTGAGCATCACATCCCAACCGCCGCCCATCTCTTCGGGGACCAGCTCGGCGTCGCCGGCTCTGGTGCTGCCGTGGCAGGCGGTGATCGAGCCGCCATACTTGAGCGACACCTTCGCAATCTCGGATTTGAGGTCGACCCAGCCGGCCCACGACTCGTCGTCGAGCCTCTCCTCCCAGATCCCGATATCGATCTCGGCGAGGTAGTCACCCCAGGGCTTGTACGCCGCGTTGGTGTAGCAGTAGATCCCCCAATTGTCGAAGATTCCGTACCTGTCGACGTATCTCTGGGTGATCGCCGTCCACTCCTCGCGTACCTGCGGGATCACGGTCCAGTTCAGTGACGCGTCCTCGCAGTGCCACGACATCGGGGCGACGGTGCCGTCCGTGAGGCGTCCATGCAGCGGGTTGGCGTAGCGGTCGTGTCGGGACGCCCAGTCACCGACTGCCATCTCGTCGCCGGTGTAGCGTCCGCCTTCCTTCCTGCCGAGGTCCATCAGCAGCTTCGACGCCTCGCGCACCTCCGGCTTCGTCCCGTACAGAGCGGTCGCAACGATGGAGTTCACCCAGGGCGGCATCGGGATGAACGCCTCGTCGTCGCGGCGCAGGTACTCGATTTTCTTCTCGTCGAAGAGCACAGGCCCGGCGAGTGTCGCGATGCCCGAGGTGACGATTCCGTAAACGGTGCGATGAGCATTGAGAAAGTCGTCGAAGGCGAAGAAGGCCGCGAACTCCGCCTCTGGCCTTGGCACCAGCTCAAGCGTGGCTTCGGTGAC
>DATHIJ010000219.1:0-2011 GCA_035489975.1 Propionibacteriaceae bacterium
ACCAGGCTCCGGCGAGCGATCGACGATGGGGCCGAGCGGTTCGGCCTCAAAGTAATAGAGTCAGGCGTCGGGTCGCTTCACAAGACCGTCAGATCCGCGCGTTTCTCTCGATCGTGGCGCCCCGGTCGGCGCTGCGGTCGCGGTCTTTTGGCGGTGATAGGAGGACAGCAAAATGAGCGCCCTGAAGGACCGGGTGGCTCTTGTCACAGGCAGCTCGCGAGGGATCGGTGCAGCCATCGCGATCACGTTCGCGAAGGCAGGCGCGCGGGTCGTGCTGCACGGCCGGGACAAGGCTGCCCTCGCCTCTGTCCGCGCCCGCATAACCGACATCGGCGGCCACGCCACGAGCGTGACCGGTGATGTCACAAGCGCCGCTGATCTTGCCCAGATGCGCGAGCGGATCGTCGATGGGTACGGCCACCTCGATGTGCTTGTCGCCAACGCCGGCAGCTCGGGCAGCCGTCCCACGCCGATCGAGGACATCACCGAGGAGAGCTGGCGCGCCGATATAGACCTAAATCTGACCGGCACGTTCCTGACCGTGAAGTGCTTCCTGCCCGGGATGAAGGAGCGTGGCCGGGGCAGCATCATTACTTTGTCCTCCGCAGCAGGGCGCCGGCCGAGCGCACGCACGCTCGTCGCCTATGGGGCTGCAAAGGCCGGTGTGCAGATCTTCACGCAGGATCTCGCCGCCCAGGTCGGCCCGTACGGCATCCGCGCCAACTGCCTGGCCCCGGAGACGATCCTCACCGAGACGAGTGAACAGTGGATACCGACCGACGTTCAGCGCTCGCTCGCCCAGTCGCACCCGCTGCGTCGGCTCGGTACGCCCGACGACGTCGCCAGGGCAGCGCTGTTCCTCGCGTCGGACGACTCGAACTGGATCACCGGTGTCATTGTCGACATCGCCGGTGGTTCTGTACTGGTTTGAGCCGCGGAGTCAGGCGCGCAGTTCAACTGGAAGAAGCCGTCATCGACGCTCTCCGTAACGGACGCGAGTTCACTGTCCCGCCGCGTTGCGAGCGATCGACGACCTCCTACTCTGAAGCGCCAACGACCCCGACAGGCCGACGTAGCCGCACATCCTCTGATTCCCGAGGCATCCCATGATGAAGCCAACACCTAGAGCTTGGTGCGTCCCTCCAATCTGACGAGCAGCCGAAGATGGTGGCCGAGCGTGGCGGGGTTGGCGCGTACGACTGTTACTGACACATCCACGAGTTAGCACGTGTTCAACTAGAGGATTGGGTACCCAGCCGAACCGACAGCTATCACAGGTCACTAGCAGGGCCCGAGGGTTCACTGGATTGTCGGACTGGATTTCAATGCTTAGGAGATCCCTGGCGTGTGACGATAGACAGCGAAGCAGCGCCAGTCTGCGTATCCACGCCGCCTGCCTGAACAACTGCTGACCCATCACCTGTCCCTTCCATCCGTATCACCGTCGCGTAAACCCAAAATGGCCGCAGTCGGGCACGGCGATGATCATGAGCCTCCTGTCTCCGCACTACGTACTCCCATCGATCACCGAAATCCCATGACCAGCACACCTTGCTGCACCGCAGCCAGCGCATTGCCACAGCTCATCTCGTCATTGCGTCGACCGTGCTCGGTGATCGTGCCGGCATCACCGGCGCGGCCGCAATGGTGGCCGACGCGATCTTCGGCAGACGCTGTCGACGCAGTGGTGAGCTGATCTGGTCCGGACGCCGGTAGCTGGGACAAGATGAGCTTCCGCGGAGTGGAGTTAAGTACCTCCCTCTGGTCTTGAACGGGGCTTTGCATCGGCTCGCGTGACTTGAAGCGTCACTTCAAACCCCGACGGCCGCCACTTGATGGAGCAACCCATGCTGGGCCGATGTGGTTCAGGCACCGGTTCACCGGCCAGCACGTGAGCGATGGCGGCGCTCAGTGATGCTCCAGTGACCGGCTTGCCGTTGCCTGGCGTGGACTCGTCGAACGCCCCGCGGTAGGCCAGCCGCCGCGGCGCGTCGTAGAGGAAGAAGTCCGG
>DATHIJ010000220.1:0-3472 GCA_035489975.1 Propionibacteriaceae bacterium
GGCACCCGCGCGGATCACGCCGATGACGTCCTCGGCCGCATCGGAGACTGAAAGGGCCAAGAACTTCTGGTCCGGATTCTTCTCGTGCACCTTACGGATGACCTCGACGCCGCCGCCACCTGGCAGGTGGACGTCAAGCAATACCACGTCCGGTTGGGTCTGCAGTACGACGGCGATGGCCCGATCAGCGTCGGCCGCCTCGCCGACAACGGCCACCGATCGCCCGATTTCAGCCTTTACGCCGGTGCGGAACATAGCGTGGTCGTCGACGATGACTACCCGGTAAGGCCCGCGCTCGGCAGGTGCGGTCGGGACACTGGGCTCGCTGGTCGTCGGCCGCAGGCCAGGCTGGTCGGGTGCTTCGTTCATCTCTTGATCTCCAGTCGTACCTCGGTGCCGTCGCTCGATGCAGAACGGATGGTTGCGGTGCCGCCGTGTCGCGCCATGCGATCGATGATGCTGCCCTTGACGCCCATCCTGTCATCGGCGACAGCGTCCACGTCGAATCCGTGGCCGCGGTCCCGAACGAAGACCTCGACCGATTCCTCATCGACCTCGGCGTAGACATCGATCTTGTCGGCCCCGGAGTGCTTTGCCGCATTGACCATCGCTTCCCGGGCGGCGCGTACCAGGGCCTGGATTTCCTCGGAGGAATCGCAGTCGCCCACCATCACCAGCTCCACGGGCACGCCTCGCTCATCTTCGACCTCGGCGGCAGCCGCCGTGAGTGCGGCTTTGAGTGTCGCTTCATGGAGCTCGTCGTCATAGAGCCAGTTGCGCAGCTCTCGCTCCTGACGGCGGGCCAACTGCTGCACTGCCTTGGGATCGTCAGCCTGCCGCTGGATCATGGCGAGGGTCTGCAGCACCGAATCATGCAGGTGGGCGGCCATATCCGCACGGGCATCTGCTCGGACCTTTTCAGCTCTCGCCTGGTTGAGTGCTGAACGTGAGCGGTGCAGCCAAGGTGCGATGACGATCGCCAGACCGGCGAGCGCGAGCATCGTCATCGCCATGACTTCCGGCAATTGAGCAATCTGGCCCTGCTGCGCAATGACGATTCCGAAGGCAGCACCGACCAGCCCCAACCCGACGATCACCCGGACCAGTGCCGGCCATCCACCCCGAGCAACGAAGGGAGCCAGCCAAGCCCTGCCGCCGGCCTCATCGCGCCACCTCTTCTGCTGTGCCGTGTCAGCCTGGCGCCATACGAGTGCGGCTCCGGCGCAAGCAAAGGCCACCGGCCAGAACAGCTGGGAGCTGATGCCCATACCAGTGTTCTGCACGATCAGCAGCAAGCCGACGCCTAAAGCAACCAGCGCCAGCAGCATGCCCCAGTCAACGCGACGCTTGGGCCTGCCGGGGTCCCGCATGCCGGCCCGGCTTGCGGACTCCAGCCCGGGAGCTTTCACCGTCGACTCCGGCGGCAATAGGAGCCACAAGGCGCCGTACGCGATGACCCCGATGAATTGGAAAGTCGCCAAGGCAACGAAGGCGATCCTTACCGCCATCAGCGGCCAGCCAAGATGCCTGGCTAATCCGGTGCAGACTCCTCCCAGCCAGGCCCCCTCGGCCACCCGCGTGGCGCGAGGCTTGTCATCGGGACCTGCGGAACCGGAGTCCGGCGGTACTTCCTTCGCGAGCAATGCTGCGGCCGCCTGCGCTGACTCAGTGGGACCGGATGCCGATTCTGAGCCGTCACCGATCGAGTTCCCGTTCTGCATGGGCGGACTCACGGAACGATCAAGGTCAGGCTCGAGATGGCTCGAGTCCGTGGCAGTCATGATGTCCTAACCCTCACACGCGTATCGGCGTACGGCCAGCAGGGTGGTCCCCGGATTCTCCCTTAGCCGAACCAGCTTGTCGCTGCAGCGGCAAGAACGGTTCCGTGTTCGTGTGCAACAGCCGGGAGCATTGGGGGTCGTCCCTGATACTTCGAGGGTAGCCCCGCGGCAGGATGGAGCGCATGAGCTCGATCTGGACGATCCGCCGCAGTGCGACTGACGTCAAACTCACTGGCCTTTGCGGTGGCGTGGCTCAGTACTGGGGAATCGATCCACTACTGGTCCGGGTCGGTTGGGCACTATTGGCATTAAGCGGTGGAATTGGCCTCGTCCTCTATCTCGCAGGCTGGCTGCTGATCCCAGTTGAAGGCAGTCAGAAGGCGCTGGCCGATGATCTCTTCGGCGAGTCCGTCAGGCGCTGGCCGAAGGAACTGTGGATCACCCTTGTTGTGGTGGCCAGCGTTGTCATGTTCGCGATCTTCGGCTGGCTCAGCCCGTTCGGTTTTGCGCCAGCAATTGTCATCGCCGTCATCTGGTACTTCGGCTTCTACAAGGGTCGCCATAGCAAGGCAGACAAGGTCCCGGTCCCGCCAGCCGGCGCCGCCACGTTGGCTCCGACGCCGCCGTCTGAACCCGAGTTCGTTCAACATCCCGGACCACCGACGCCCTTCACCGAGGCCGCTGAAGCGTGGCAACGCCGGATAGAGGAACACATGCGGCAGGTGCCTGTGGAGCGTCGGACCGCGGCCACGCCGGCTGTTGACTGGCCAAGTCCTCCGTCGACCAACCTGTCACAGCCGGCCTCAGATCCCGACCCCGCTGAACACACTGCCTTTCTGGCTGAGCCCGATCCTGTCGGCCTCTACGTCGAACCGACGCCTGCCAAGCCAGTGAAAATGTCGAACGCGAAGTCAGCCAAGCGCCTACGAATGGTCTCGCTGATCGCGCTCGGCCTGACGCTGTCCGCGCTTGGCGTGGCCCAGGCGCTCGGCGCCGCGATCCCGCTCGCGGCCTACCTCGCCACCGCGCTGTTAGTCATCGGTGTCACGCTCGTGGTCGCGACCTGGCTCGGCGCAGCGCACGGTTTGCTTCCGGTCGGTGCCTTGCTGGCGGTGGCAGTGTTGATCGTCACTGCTGCCGGACCCGACCTGTGGGTACCGGTGCCGGCCTCGAGCCATACCTATACGGCGCTAGCTGAGCTCCCGGTCGCTGGCGATTCGGAGGATTTCGGCAACCTCGCGATCGATCTCAGCCAGCTTGCGGTCACGACAGACGCCAGCTACACAGCGCACGTCGATGTTGGCCGGCTCGATGTCAGGCTGCCGAAGGATACCCAGGTTGTCATCAACTACACCGCTGAGATGGGCGCTGTGCACGCGTACGGTGAAGAGATCGAGGCAGGCGCCGAGATCACGGGGCAAATCGGCCCTCCCGAACCGGCACAACCTGGCCAGCACACCTTGACGCTCAACCTCTCCGTAGACGCCGGCAACATTCAGGTGCAACGATGAGAAAAACCTACGACGTCGTTGCCTTGATCTTTGGCCTCTTGTTCAGCTGCGTGGCGCTTGGATCGATGTGGCTAACCTTCGTCGGACCTCTCAACTGGCAGGTGATCAGGATCGTGGCTCCCATGGGACTGGTCGCTGTTGGTGTTCTTGGCCTCGTCCTTTCCCGGAACCATCAGTAGT
>DATHIJ010000221.1:0-9036 GCA_035489975.1 Propionibacteriaceae bacterium
CTCGACTTCAATCGCGCGGTGGCCACACCCCGGGCACCCGCTGAGATTTATGTCAGCGGCTCTCCAGTGCCGAGATCCCAAGCCTCCGACTTGGCGACACTCGTTCGAGGCGCAGGCTTGACGGCATTGGCCGCGCTGCTCGAGGCCGTCGAGCGCGGTGCTCGCCTGGCCACTGGCGCTGGGCTCGAGTATCGCCTGGTCGAGGCGTTGACGGCAGTTCTGCAGGTCTGGCGCGACGGCATGCGCCAGACCTTGCTCGCGGATCCGGCGGCCCGACGGACCTGGCAATTGGTGGATCTGGTTGTGACGAACGTGCAGGGCATGGCTGTCGATGGACTCCTGTCGGGCACTGGCTATGAACGGATCGATCATCTTGACTATCGGGACTGGCTGACCCGCCATGGTGCAGCCCTGGAGACGATTGACTCGCCTGTGGTGAGGGGCATGTACGACCTCACCTTCGCCTACGTTGGCGGCGACCGCACCAGACCCCGGTTCGCAGCAGGCCTCGGTCTCCAGCTCGCCTTTCGGATGCTCTTCGATTTCAAGGGATCGATCTTTTGGCGCATGCAGGCTGGTATGGGCGAGATCATCTTCGCCCCGCTCTACCAGGCGCTCGCCCGGCGCGGTGTCGAGTTCCGCTTTTTCCGTCGGCTGGACCGGCTGCGGCTCACCGATGCCCGCGCCATCTCCTCGGTCGAACTCAGCCGCCAGGTGAATCTGGGGCCGGGAAAGGACCGCTACGAGCCGCTGATCCGGGTCCACGGACTGCCCTGCTGGCCCGACCGGCCCCTTGCCGACCAGCTGAAAACCGATCCCGGTGATGGGCTCGAATCGCATGGGAAGGGGCCCGTGGGAAGTGGCGTAGAGAAGCTCGAAGCCGGTCGGGACTTCGATGTGGTTGTCCTCGCGGTGTCGCTGGGCATGATTCCCCACGTCGCCTCGGAGTTGGTGGCGGCCGACAACGCTTGGCGCAACATGGTGGACTCTGTCGCCACTGTCGCCACCCGCACAGCGCAGTTGTGGCTCGATGCGACCGAGTCCGAGTTGGGCTGGGATGGCCCGCGAGGTGTGACTCTGTCAGGGTTCGGCGACGCGTTCGATACCTGGGCGTCGATGTCGCACCTTCTTCCAATGGAGGCCTGGCCTTCTGGAGGGGCACCGCGCAGCATCGCTTACCTTTGCGGTGCAATGCCCGACGCCGACCCGGCCGCTGGAGATGAGGTCGTGCGGAGCGTACTGAGGCGGTTCCTCGAGCAGGAAGTAGGGGCGCTGTGGCCTGGCACGCGGGACTCCGCAGGCTTCAGGTGGGAGATGCTCTCCGACGACTTGCGGCGGAGTGGGCCGGATCGGTTGAACGGGCAGTACGTGAGGGCCAACCTCGACCCTTCTGACCGTTACGTCCAGTCGCTCCCTGGTTCGGGGAAGCACCGGATCGCTCCAGGGCGAACCGGGTTCGACAATCTCGCCGTCGCCGGCGACTGGACGGCCTGCGGCCTCGACGCCGGCTGCGTCGAAGCGGCCGCACGCTCAGGAATCCTGGCAGCCCGCGCGATCCTCTCGGGCTCGGTGAGACCGGTAACGACAAGCGGAGGAAGGCGGTGACCCCCCGGCAGGCCGTCGGCCACGGGGCCCAACACCTGATCGGCGATGTGCAGCGCTTCGGGTTGCTCTCGGCCGCCGCGGTTGTGGATCGGTACGCAGAGCTCATCGATCGAGCCACTCGGGACGAGTCTTTCCGCTCGCCACCACTGCCGGCCGACGAACGCGGAACCGGCTGGATGGTCGACAGTGCTGCCCGAATCGCAGACACCTATCTCAGCCTGGTTGACACGACTGCAGAGCTGATCCCGAACAGAGCAATGGCGGACACCGCCGTGCCGAACATGGAAAGGATCAGCCTGCCTCCGACCCGGTCGGGATTCGGCTCCGAGACTTCACTATGGGTTCACAATTCGACGTCGTCCTCAGCGGCCGCCATCGACCTCCACATGACGAACCTGATCTCCTCCAACGGCGTCAGCATCCCCGCCGCAGCAGTGTCGTTCTCCCCGGAGCGACTGGACGTCGTTGACCCTGGGACCGCCCGGGAGGTTCGACTGCGAGTAGAGGTGCCAGCAGACCAACCCGCCGGGCACTACCACGGGCTCGTGCTGACCTCGGCTGCTCCCTCGGAGCCGATCGCGCTGCATCTCGACGTCGACGATCGAGCCATAGCTGGCCATGACCGTAACCAGTAGCCCATTCCTCGAAGAGCTCGCGGGCTATGACGCTCTCGCGCGTCGGGCAGCCCTCGGCTATCTTCGCGCAGACGGCGTGTCGCACTACCTGAGAGCCCCGGCCGCCGAGTATCTCGAACGAGGAGGCAAAGGTCTCCGACCGGCGCTGTGCCTCGCCACGTGTACAGCGTTCGGGGGCGAGGTGGAAGACGCTTTGCCCTCGGCCGCGGCCATCGAGCTGATGCACACCGCCTTCCTGGTCCACGACGACGTCGAGGACGACAGCGATTTGCGGCGAGGCGAGCCCACTTTGCACCGCCAGTACGGTCGGGCACTGGCCATCAATGCTGGTGACGGTCTGGCCGTCCTCGCTCTCGGGGCGCTCCGCGACAACCAAAGCCGGCTTGGCCGCCGCCTCAGCGCTCGGATCTGGTCCGAGTTCGACTTCATGGCTCGGCAGACAGTCGACGGACAGGCGCTGGAACTGGGATGGCAGCGCGAAGGTCGTATCGATCTCACTGCGGATGACTATCTGGACCTGATCATGAAGAAGACCTGCTGGTATACCACTGTGCTGCCGCTGAGAGTCGGCTCGCTGATCGGCACCAAGGGAGCCGCCAATCTCGGACCGCTGCTGCGGTTCGGCTTCTTCCTGGGCGCGGCCTTCCAGATCCGGGACGACATTCTCAACCTCACCGGTTCCCAGTCGGTGTACGGCAAGGAACCCCTGGGTGACCTCCGCGAAGGCAAGCGCACTCTGATGTTGGCCCATCTGCTCGCGGCCGCCGATCCCGGCGACCGCGCGCGCGTCCTGCAATACCTCGCGCTCCAGCCCGCTGAACGTTCAGCCGCGCTGATTTCCCAGATCCTCACCATGATGCACAACCACGGCAGTGTGGCCTTCGCGGACGAGTTCGCTCGGGGTATCGCCCGATCCGCCGCCGTCGCCTTCGAAGAGGCATTCGCCGGCGCTCCCGACTCGCCAGCCCGCCGCTTCATTGGCGATCTCATCCCGTATATGGTCGAACGCGACCGCTGAGGCATCGTGCCTCGACCATGACAGTGTGAACTGAAGTCAGTGTTGCCATCTCTGGAGAGGCGGGACATTTTGAGGACCGAAAGCAGTGGCCTCCTGTTGCGTCGCATCACCGGTGTGCTCTTTCTGATTGGCGCCCTCTCGTTTGGAACCGCGGCAACCATCCTGTCCGCGACGTTCGACTGGCCCGACATACTTCGGGAACCAGCCGATGTTGTGCTCACCAGGTTCGCGGAGGGCGGCCCGAGCCTGATCTGGACTTGGTTTGCGACGGCGTGGACGTACGCCATCCTGATTGTGCCGATCTTGCTTTTGCCCATCGCGCTTGACCGGCGTGACGACGCTGCTCTCTGGGTAGCAAGCTTCGCCGGCGCAATCTCGGCTGTACTTGCGCTGATCGGCTTCCTGCGCTGGGTATTCGTGGTGCCGCCACTGGCACAGATGTATCAGGAGGGCGATGCCGCAAATCGAACTGCGCTGGCCGCGGCATGGCTCGCCCAGCACCAATTCGGTGGCGCGCTTCTGGGGGAGCATCTTGGACAGTTACTTGGGATCGGCTGGTCGGTAACCCTCAGCATCATCGTGCTACGCAGTCGAGTGTTGCCACGCTGGCTTGGACTGCTCGGACTGATCGTCAGCGTGCTCTACCTGTTCAATCAGGGCGACATCCTGGCGACTGCTCTTCCCGGTTTTCCGGTGTTCGATCTTGCAGGCCTCATTGGAAGCACCGGCTGGGGACTGTGGATTGCCGCCCTCGGCGTCACGCTCTTGTTTCGACCGAAGGCGAAGAACGTCTGACACCAGGTTCAGTCAAGTGCGAGGGCAAGACGCGGTGCTTCGCTGATCTGATCCAATTCATCCCGGCTGACATGCCCCACAACCGCTCCAAGTCGCTCCGGTAGCACAGGCAGGCCTACAGATTGGTGTCAGATATCTGACTGGTTGGCGAAGGTGGGGCGGTTCTGGCATGGAAGCCAAAGCCCTGCGATAACTTCCCTTCATTCAGCGCGAGACGTTTGATGTGGAGGTTTGAAATGTTGGTCGCGTTTCTGTTGGAGTTTGTGTTGTTCATCGGTGTCTGTGGCTTTTTAGACACCCGGCTGTTGTGGCCATCCCGCCCGAGCCGCGGACGAAAGTGATCGTCGGGCATTACGGTCTCGCTGCCGGCGCGAAATCGATAGACGTTCGGGCTCCATTGTGGTCCCTGATGCTGGCAACCCAATGGCTCGATGTGGCGTCCATACCCACGTTCCTGCTCGGCATTGAGACGATTGAGATTCTGCCTCCGGGTGGCTACGGCGAGGTGGTGATTCACGCTGACTACACCCACTCGCTGATCGGGGCACTCGTCCTGTCGGCCGCATTCGGCGCCGTCGCCTGGTGGCGCTGGGATCGACGACTCGGCATGCTGCTCGGCGCTGTCGCGTTTTCACACTGGGTCCTTGACCTGATCGTGCACCGCGGAGACATGCCAGTCCTGCCGGGCAACGCTGGCAACCTTCCGCTGCTCGGTTTCGGGCTGTGGGGGACGCCTGTCGCGTCGATCCTGCTCGAAGCCGTGCTATTCGTGCTTGGGGTGTTCTTGTACTGGCGCTCGGCTCGCTCCATCCAGCCGCGACCTGGTAGTCGGGTCAGGCCATCACTTGTTGCTGGGGCGCTGCTAGCGTCCGGCGTCATCGTACTTGCGCTCGATGCGTTAGGTATCTGACAGGCCGGCCTACTGGCCGACACGTCCGTCAATACGCTCGCGCAAGAGATCGGCATGGCCGTTGTGGCGGGCGTACTCCTCGATCATGTGAACGAGAAGCTCCCGCAGAGAAATGGGTTCGCCCGCGCCGTCTTGTCCAACGAAGCCGAGGTCGGTTCCACGGGTGAACTGCTCGGCGAAGGCAACCTCGTCACGCCATGCTGACCACGCCTCATCGACGACCGCTTGATCGGGCACCGCACCGTCGAAGTCACCATCGGGCTCGGCGTCGGACTGGTAGCGATTGGGTACGGCCTGGCCCGCGAACCGTTGCCGGAACCACTTGCGTTCGACCTCGGCCAGGTGGCGCACCAGGCCGAGCAGTGACATCGTTGACGGCTCGACCGCACGGCGAGCGAGCTGATCAGGGTCCAGGCCCTCACACTTCACCTGCAGGGTAAGACGCTGACCACGCAGGAATTCGATCAACGTCGCTCGCTCATCGCCGAGCGTGGTCCCTCCCTCGCGCGGGTCGGCCTCGGGATCGAGGAACCTGTCGGCACGATGCTGCGGCTTCGTCACGGCCCTATGATCTAACGCACTTTGGTTTGGATCTCCTCAGGCCAATGCAGCTGAACTCCCATTGAGACCAGCGTGCGTTGAAAATCGGCGAGCAAGCCGGGAGTGCTGCGTATGGCACGTGGGCTCAGCCGATCGTTGAGGCAGTACGCGGCAAGGGCGCCCGCCGCCTCACCGACGTTCCATTCCACCGGATGGAGCCGGTAGCAGCCATTGGTGACATGGGTGACACCCAGGCATTTGCCGGCTGCCAGCAGATTGTCGACCCTTTGCGGTATTAAGGCGCCCAGAGGGATCTGAAACGGATAGGTCGCGATGTCGAGGTACCCGCGTCCCGCGGTGCTCGGATGTAGGTCGATTCGGTACGAGCCGACGCCGACGGTGTCCAGGAAGGCCTCCGCGCGATCGGCGCCCGGGCGTGCCTCAACTCCTACGTGAGTCTCCAACACCGTGAACTCGGCCGCGATTCGACGACTCTCCCGGACGTACGCGTTTGCCGCCAGACCGTCTGCGGTACCCAGCACCTCCGGGCACAGGCGTAGCCCCGGATACCCCGCGCCGCTGTCCGGGCGCGGCGCATCGGTCTGCAACCAGCGCACAAAGCACAGCGACAACTCGCGCGCTTTCTTTAGCGAGACCCGCCGCTCCTCTTGGGTGACTCCGATCAGCGGCGTGAGCCAGTAGTCGACCTGCGGCCAGTTGACCAGCGTCACATCTGAGACCTGGTCTGCGTAGTGGCCGCCGTAGCGGATCCGGCGGAATGTCCACAGCTCCTGACCTGAGTCTGAAAACAGCGGGCGGCTCAACGGTCTGCCGGTCTCCGGCTCTTGGGTCGTCCAGCCCAGTTGAGGGCCCGGCCAGAAATCGGCGCGGTAGGTTCGCCAGAACTCATAACCCTCCGGCTGGTCGATGGTGTGGTCCTCGCCCGGTCGCCATTCCAGTGCGGCGCACCAAGTGATCGCCTGCTGGTCCGTTGGATCCGCCGGTCCGGCCAGGGCGTGTGGCTCAGCGGTCCGCGCGGCCGATTCCGCGCCCACCACGAATTCACAACCCGCGAGCGGCAGAAAGTCCCCTTCCTCTGTGGCGTCGAGAACATAGCCAGCGGTGATCGTCAGTTGCTCGCCTGTCGGCAGATCCTCGAAGCTGACTGCAGAGATGTGGTCGCCCTCCGTATCCGCGCTGATTGGCCGATGTCGCATCAGGCAACGGAGCAGACCTCGAGCTTCAGCCTGGCGCAACAGCTCCTCGAGCACTTCGAGAAAGACTTCAGGTTCGGCGCTCAGGTTGCTCACCCATGCGGCGCCCGGATTGAACAGCGGATCCCGCTGCGCCTTCTGGGTCAGGCGTCTGGTCTGCTTGTATCGCGTCCTGACGGCTTCCCGCAGCTGCCGGTATCTGGCCGTAGTGCCGGTAGTCTCCACCCACGGATGCTCGTCCGGTGGCACCGCCTGGCTGGTGAGCTGGCCACCGACCCGGCTCCCCGGCTCGGCCAGCACAACCTGACGACCAAGATCGCTCGCCGCGAGTGCGGCCGCCACGCCACCAACGCCGCCTCCAACAATCAGCACATCGCAGGTCAGTTCCATAGGCAATCGGGTTTCTCGGCCGGCATGATCAGGTAGCCGGATCAGCGGCGATGCGATGGGTACGAGTGCGCTCGAGCAGTGCGGTTCGGACCGCAGTCTCCGCGTCGGGCGAGCTGCCAAGCATGTCCATCCCCAGTAGTGCAGCACCGACCACTGGGGGGTCGTCCACTACGAGAAGGTTGGCGCGTGGCGCATATGCAGCCAAGCGCCGCGACACTGTGTCCAGCAGCAGAGGCTGTCGCGCCGCAAGCACGCTGCCGCCCAGGACCACAGCTGCCTGCTGATCTCGCAGCCTGAGTCGGTCGAGGGCGACCCGGGCCAGCAAGAACACTTCCTCAGCCAGCCGCCCAACCACCGCCGTAGCAGGTCCATCGCCTGCAGCGGCCACCCGGAACAGCACGGGTGCCAATTCATGGAGCCGACTGCGCGGCAGCTCACCGAAGTGCAGCGCCGCAGTTACCTCCACGACGGATGCCGTGCCGAAGTGTTCCATGATCGCTTCGCGCAGTGCAGTGGGTTGCCCACGACCGTCCTCGGCCCGCACCGCAAGGAAAAGCGCCTCGGTCCCGAGCGTCGCACCGCCGCCCCAATCACCAGAGATGACACCCACCGATGGAAAGCGAACTATCCCGCCTTCAGCGGAGACGCCCACACAGTTGATGCCCGCACCACAAACCACCGCGATCCGGTTGGCTGCGCTCGTGCCGGCTCGAAGCAGCGCGAAGGTGTCATTGTCCAGGGATACTGCTGCTGCCCAGCCGGCGCGTGAGGCTCGTTCGAGGAGCATCGCCACCTCCCGCGGGAAGTCAGCGCCAGCCAGATACACCGCTGCGCGCTGGGCGGGCGTCGAGCGAGCGTCGATTCCAGCCTCGGCGGCTGCCTCGCCCACAACGCTGGCCAGTACATCGAATGCGGCGTCAATCCCAATGTTCTGGTGGTTGGAGCCCGGTCCGCGCGCGTATCCGAGGAGTACACCCTCGGCAGAGACCAAGCAGACATCGGTCTTGCTGTTGCCACCGTCGATCGCGAGAACCGCAGCGGTCACGCCGCCCACTGCAGATGATCCCGATTGGCGGCAATCAGCATGTCGGTGAGCTTGTCTGCGAGGTCGTGCTGGCCGATGAGTGGGTGGGCCATTAATGCTCGGAACACGCGTTCCCGCCCGCCGCGGATTGCGGCGTCGAGTGCCAGCTCCTCGTACGCCGAGACGTGGGCAATCAGGCCGGCGAAGAGCGGATCAACTGGCGCAGAGTCGAGCGGAATGGGACCCTGGCGGCCAACCCGTGCCGGCACCTCGACAACGGCATGATCGGCGAGGAAGGGCAGCGTGCCGTCATTGCGTAAGTTGACCACCTGCACATCCCCCCGATCAGTGAGCAAAGATGCCATCAGATCCACCGCGGCCTCGGAGTAGTACGCACCACCCCGCTGCTGAAGTAGCGCGGGTTTCTCATCGACCGCAGGGTCGGCGTAGATCTCGAGAAGCTGGCGCTCAATCTGGGCCACCTCTTCGGCCCGAGAAGGTTTCGCCCGCTGCTCCTCGACAACTTGATCATGTTCATAGAAATAGCGAAGGTAGTACGACGGCCACACAGCCAACCGGCGAAGCAGTTCCGCCGGCATGCCGGAACGCCCGGCCAATTCCTCGGCGGCGGTGCCCAGCAACTCAGGTAACCGATCTTGCCCATCGACGAGGATCCGACGGGTCCAGGTCAGGTGGTTGAGCCCGACGTGATCCAGCATCACCCGGGCGGGCTCGACGCCGAGCAGGTTCGCAGCTACCCGTTGATTGCCGATCGCCACATTGCAGAGCCCGACGGCGCGATGATCATGATCAAGCAAAGCACGGGTGACGATGCCCACCGGGTTCGTGAAATCGATGATCCAGGCGTCTTTAGCGGCGAGCCGGGAGACTCGCTCTGCGATCTG
>DATHIJ010000222.1:0-5228 GCA_035489975.1 Propionibacteriaceae bacterium
TTCACCCTCACGCTGTTGATCAACTTCATCAGCATCCGGTTCGTGCGCCGGTTCCGGGAGGCTTACTGATGAGCATCGCTACTGACCTGCGCCCGGCTCGATCCCTCGATACCTCAGCCAGGAGCGGTGAGCGTAGCCCGAAGGCCATGGTGTTTCTGGTGCTGCTTTGGCTGACGATGTTCATTGCCATGACGGTGCTGCTGGTCCTGATCATCACCACGTTCATCCAGGGGGCGTCGCGCCTCGATCTGCGGCTGTTCACCGAGTACCCGTCCTCGTCGCCGGCTCGAGCCGGCGCTCGGCCGGCGATCCTCGGTTCCATCTGGGTGATCTGCACCACCGCGGTGCTGGCGATCCCCCTCGGAGTCGCGGCAGCAGTCCAGCTCGAGGAGTTCGCCGACAAGACGAAACGGATCAATCACCTCATCGAACTCAACGTCCAGAACCTTGCGGCCATCCCTTCGGTGGTCTACGGCCTGCTGGCGCTGGCCGTGTTGACGCTGCTGCGGGTGCAGAACAAGAACCTTGTCATCGCTGGGGCCACCGCCCTCAGCCTGCTTATTCTGCCGGTGATCATCATCGCCACCCGGGAGGCGCTGCGCTCGGTACCGGCGGAGATCCGCGAGGCATCGCTGGCCCTCGGAGCGACGCCGCTGCAGACGATGTGGAAGCAGACCCTTCCCTCGGCGGTGCCCGGCATCGCCACCGGAGCGATCCTGGCGTTGTCTCGGGCATTCGGCGAGGCGGCGCCCCTCCTCCTGCTCGGAGGATTGGTGTTCGTCAGTTATGACCCGAACGGACTGCTGAGCGGCTACACCACCCTGCCCATCCAGATCTTCAACTGGACGGGTCGTCCCCAAGAGGAGTTCCGCACTCTCGCTGCAGCGGCCAGCATTCTCCTGCTCGTCCTTCTGCTGGCCATGAACGCCCTCGCCATCTACATCCGCAACCACTACCAGCGTCGGTGGTAGCCGAACCGAAGGAAGCAGAGAACCGATGAGCGCACAGCCAAGCCCCGAGGTCACCACTCACGATGAGGTCACTCCCCCCCACGAGCCGCAGGAGGTCCACTTCGAGCCGGCCCACCCATCACGTGACGACCAGCTGCCCGAGATACCGGACGCGGTGATGGCGTGCACCAACGTCGACGTCTACTACGGTGACTTCCGGGCGGTGACCGGTGTCAACCTCATCTTCGGCTACAACGAGATCACCGCTCTGATAGGGCCTTCGGGCTGCGGAAAATCGACGCTGCTGCGGTCCCTGAACCGGATGAACGATCTTATTCTTGGGGCCCGCGTCACCGGTGAGGTGACTCTTCATGGTCAAGACATCTATGCCCGCGGCGTCGATCCGATCGAGGTAAGACGGCGGATCGGCATGGTGTTTCAAAAGCCCAACCCGTTCCCGAAGTCGATCTACGACAACGTCGCGTACGGTCCCCGAGTCATCGGCATGAAGCCGTCCAATATGGACGACCTGGTTGAGGAAGCGCTCACCCAGGCCGCGTTGTGGAGCGAGGTCAAGGACAAGCTCAAACAGTCCGCCTTCGGCCTCTCGGGTGGTCAACAGCAACGCCTCTGCATCGCCCGGACCATTGCCGTACGGCCCGAGGTGATCTTGATGGACGAGCCCTGCTCCGCGCTCGACCCGATCGCGACCGGCCGGATCGAGGACTTGATGGAGGAACTCAGACAGGTGTACGCGATCGTGATCGTCACCCACAACATGCAACAGGCCGCCCGCGTCGCCGATCGCACAGCCTTCTTCACGGCGCTGGCCGCTGAAGGGAGCGGGGACCGCACCGGCATGCTGGTCGAGTACGACAAGACGACCAAAATCTTTGAGAATCCGGCTGACAAGCGCACTGAAGACTACATCTCGGGTCGCTTCGGCTGAGCTGACACCAGCGTGCGACAAAGCCGATGACCTGGCAGGTGGCACACCTTGGTGCAAGTCTGGGCGCGATTCGCTGGCCATACCGAGTGATCGCTGTCGAGTCGCCGTCTCGAATACTTACTCCGTGTGGGCCCGACCGCCTGCTGACGAGCGGAATCGATCTGCGTCCCTACCCCGACGGCCCTTCGGCATTGCTCAACCTGATGGCAGAGGATCCTGGCGCCGTCCTGGCGCCGACAGATCTCATCGGGGTGAACTTCCTACGCTTCATCCGGACGATTGTCGGCCGCTCGGACATTCCGGTCATCATCGGTCTGACGGGTGACGAGGAGTCCCATCAGCACGCCTTTCATGGTCTCGAGGCAGGTGCTCGTGGGCTGATCAGTCTCCCTGCCGATCCCGACCAGCTGGCGTCAGCCATGCGTCACCTCGGCCTGACCAGAACAGAGTCAGCCGCGAGTCTTCAGTACGGCCCGATCTTCCTCGACCCGCAGGCGCATCAGGTCCGAGTCTCGGGCCGGGTCGTCCGCCTGTCACCTCGGGAGTTCGCCCTTGTCGAGTATTTGCTCGCGGAAGCCCCGCGAGTCGTCTCCGTTTCGGAGATCGCCGCATTGATCGGCTACGACCAGCAGGTGGACGGTCTCGTAAGGGCTCGCAAGTACGTAGAGAAGCTCAGACGAAAGCTCAACGAAGCGCGATCTGGACAGCCAGCGGTCCTCGAAACAGTGCGGGGTCTCGGGTATCGCGTGATCGACAGCTGATCTTTCGTGCAAGTCTCGCACGCCTAGCATCACCCGCCTCGCCACATAGACTCGGGCCGTGAGTGCGAACCCTGGATGGTATCCCGATCCGGGCGGCGGACAGGGGCTCTTCCGGTACTGGGACGGCAAAGCCTGGTCGGCAGCAACCTCGCCAAATCCAGGCGCGCCTGCACCATCGCAAGGTCTCGTTGGCGGCGGGACACCGCAGCCAGGCGGCCAGCCCTACGGGCCGGGTGGGCAGCCGGCTTACGGCCAGAGTGGACAGGCCGGATATGGCCAAGGCGGACAGCCACCACACGGCCAGTCGGCGTACGACCCGAACTACAGCGCGTACGCGAACTATCAGGAGCTACAGGAAAAGAAGTCACCGATCGGCTGGTGGATCGCCGGCGGCGCGCTGGTGATCGTGATCATCGTCGTGGCCGTTCTCGCTATCCGCGCCGTGACCGGCGGCGACACAGGCACCACGGGTGGCGGGCCGGTGGGGCAACCGTCACAGGACTTTTGTCCGCCGGAGAACACAGCAAGTCCGGAGGCGCCCGCCAGCCGGCCAGCTGACGGACAAGTCCACGGAGGTCCGGTTTCCTACCCCATGTTGGGTGCGCCTTGGGGGCCGCCGCAGGGTCCCCCAAACCCGGTCCCATTCGGAAGCGACGTCCAGACCCAGATGGTTCTCGACCAGTTGAACTATGACGGCCAGGGCAACAACTGGGTCGCCTCGATCCTCGTGGCCGAATTGCAGGCCGGCGACGGGTTCTTCACTCCTGAGCAGGGGGCTCAGATCGTTGTCAAATGCATCCTCGGCGCGTTCTATGGCAACCATCCGGTCAAAAGCAATGTCAAAGTGAACGAGAAGGCCACTATTGACGGCCACGAGGGCTGGCTGGTGGAGTCCCAGCTCACCTTCGACATCCCGGGGCTGGAGGCCACGGGTGAACTCCTCATCGTGGCGATCGTGTCGGCTGGCAACCGGTCAGGGCTCTATTACGCTTCGATCCCCGATACCACGCCGGAACTCGTGCAGCCCGCTCGGGACACCCTGAGGCAGCTGCAGGTCGACGGCTAGAGGGCCATCTTTTGGGCCGCTCACGCGTCGCACCGCAAATCCCCTCAGCAATCGGCAAGGGCGCGCTCGCTCCGCATGCTGTGCGTCTGGTAACGACTGGCTTTGTCCACATGTGGCGCACCCCGTCGCCACGTAGTGCCCTGGAAGGGAAATCTCTTGACGCTTCGCGCCGCCCAGGCACGCACCTCGCGGCGTTCTCCTCAGTCGGCATACGACCCGGTATCCCTCCCTCGTCGGCCTTGCGATGCACGCACCTGAACGTCGCCAAGCGCCAAGGAACTTCCCTTCCAGGGCACTAGAATCGGCCCGTGAGCGCGAACCCTGGGTGGTATCCGGATCCGGGCGGCGGCCAAGGGCTCTTCCGGTACTGGGACGGCAAAGCCTGGTCGGCAGCAACCTCGCCCAATCCAGGCGCGCCTCCACCGTCGCAAGGTCTCGCGAGCGGCGGGACGCCGCAGCAAGGCGGGCAGCCCTCGGGACAGAGTGAACAGGCCGGGTACGGCCAGGGTGGGCAGGCCGCCCAGAGTGGACAGCCGACGTACGGTCAGTCGGCGTACGACCCGAGCTACAGCGCGTACGCCAACTATCAGGAGCTACAGGAAAAGAAGTCACCGATCGGCTGGTGGATCGCCGGCGGCGCATTAGTGATCGTGATCATCGTCGTGGCGGTTCTCGCTATCCGTGCCGTGACCGGCGGCGAGACTGGCACCCCGGGTGGGCCGGTAGCGCAGCCCTCGCAGGACGCCTGCCCGCCGCAAAGTACGGCAACCACAGAGGCGCCCGCCAGCCACCCGGCCGACGGACGAGTCCACGGCGGACCGGTGTCCTACCCGCAACTCGCTTCCCCCTGGAGCCCGCCGGAAGTTGACACCAGAGTGCCGTTCGGGAGCGATGTGCAGAGTCAGCTCGTTCCGGTCGAGACGAACTATGACGGCCAGGGCAGCAGCTGGGTCGCCTCGATCCTTGTCGGTGAACTACAAGCTGGCGATGGCTTCTTCACCCCAGAGCAAGGCTCGCAGATCGTTGTGAAGTGCATCCTCGGCAGCTTCTATGGCAATAACCCGGTCAACAGCAATGTCAAGGTGAACGAGAAAGTCACCATTGATGGCCACGAAGCCTGGCTGGTTGAGTCCCAGCTCACGTTCGACATCGAAGGGCTGGAGACCAAAGGCGAACTGCTCATCGTGGCGATTATCTCGGCTGGCAACCGATCAGGTCTCTATTACGCCTCGATCCCCGATACCACTCCCGAACTCGTACAACCGGCTCGGGACACCCTCAAGCAGCTCCAAGTCGACGGCTAGAGAAGCATTCGAGCAGCCCTCAACAATGAGCTAACCCGCGGCGCTGCTTCATGGCCACGACCCGTGTCGCACTGTTCGTGACCCGCTTCTCGAATGCCGGATTGTCGGTTGCGTCACGCTTCATAGCGTCGGCCATCCGTGTCGCGAGCCTTGCTTCACCAACGATCAGCAAGTCACCTCCCGCGCGAATGAACCGAC
>DATHIJ010000223.1:0-11032 GCA_035489975.1 Propionibacteriaceae bacterium
TGGCCTCGGTGGTGCGACGAGGTGCCTTCGCGCCCGCCGTGTATCTGGGCGTGGTCGTGGTCGAGTCAGTGGTGGTCATGGGGGAACTTCCAATCTGGTAAGTGATGCGGTTGGCCATCGAGGCTTGCCGCGGGCCGGGGCGATCGTTCGCCTCACCGGCAGGTGCGCCTGTGCGTTCAAGCGCGGGTGCGCCTGGTGTATTCAAGCGCGCTTACTTCGTAAACCCTACAGTTCCAAAACTCCGATGTCGAATCGCCGGCCCGACTGATGGCCAACATCGAAACTATTGCGGTTCACGCTCGACGCCTTCCAGAAAACTGCGCAACGTCTGTGATTCGTGATCGACATCGCCACGGATGGACGTACTCGACTGTTTCGAGTCCAAAGCCAAAAGGGGTGGGATGCAGTGTTGACCTGTTTGCCCAAGGTAGCGAAGTCTCATGATCACCTTTCCTGAATTTCTGCCGATGGTTCGCGTTCGCGATCATTGTCTGTTACGTCACCATCGGCTTCTATCTCAAGCGCCCATTTACGCGCCACTTGCGCCCGGTGCCTTCGGCTTTGCGCGCTGACTCCCAGCGAAGCGCGTAGCTCGAGATCTTGGGCCTGAACAATCATTCGCTCCAGGCTAAGCGGCATGCCGGGATCACCCGATTCCGAACATCCGGCCTCTCCATCTCTGCTATCGCTGCTGAGGTTGGCTGCTCGGTCGGCACTGTCTACCGAGTGATCAAGAAAGCCGAGGTCTAGCACTTCCTCGCCATCATCCTTAGGCCGTACCGGCAACGCCAGCCGTGCGCAACGTGTGTCGGACTGGAACCTTGGGAATTCAAGGGGGGTACGTCGGACGAGATCTGCCGGCCGCCTGAGACCGTATCTCGATGTCGGCCGGGAAGGGAGACCAAGCAGGCGGAGGGTGATGAATTCCCAGTCGATCTGGCAGGAGCAGCGTCAAAAAATGAGTCCCACAGCTGGAACCGCCTGCGATAACCGCGCTCCTTGTCCGGTGATCCGCGCCTCGAGAACAGGATCGGAAACCTTTCGTGGGCTGACTCGGGTTGTGCATCTGCTACGCGCCGGGATGTGGTTACCCGATGAAGCTGAAGTAGTACATTTCCCCGGAGCTCATGTCCGGCGTGTGTCTCGTTCCTGCCCTTGGCCACACGACCGCTGACTGCGTCGTGAGGTTTGGATCGGACTCGTGGCAGGCGATCTTCCTCGCCTACACCCATCCTTGCCTCCTTGCCAGCTCGCAACCGGAGGGTGCCGAACGTATAGCGGTGACCGCCGCGGTCCCTAACGAGCCGATGGCGGCCCGGGTCGAACCGCCGTGTGTTGGTGTAGTGGTCTTCCGCGCAATGCTGGTCGTCACACCGCCGGCGTTCTCAGCTGGTGGCGCCGCCTACCCCCATACGATCCCGCGCGAGCGCGAGACCGAACCCGACCCTCCCGATCCCGAGGATGAGATGCGGGACGTCGTCGGTAGTATTCACGGGCACGAAGTTGGCCGCCGATTCCTGGCCGACGATGAGCCCGTACAAGAACAACGCGAGGTAGATCGCGCCACCAAACACCAGGTAATTGCGGGCTTGCTGCGGTGCGCGCCATAGCCAAGCCGGCGATTCCGAACAACAGGTGCGCGATGTTGTGCAGGGTCGACACCATGTTGTGGGTTTGTGGTTACTTGCCGCGCCTGGTCAGCTTTTTCGACATGCCCGCCTCGACAGCAACAGGGCGTTGCTGTTCACCGGCATAGGCGCTGACGCCCACGATGGCGCCGGTTATCGCGGGCACCGCCCATTGCAGCAGCTTCAGCTGGGTCTGAGCACGTGCCACGTCGGGCGGAGTTGCGGCGCTTGGCTCGGTGCCGGAGGACACCGGAACGCTGGTTTCCTGGGACACCTTGCGCCCAAGCACCCTGCTGTAGCCCGTGATGCCCAAAGCGGTCGCAGTGAGGGCGGTCTTGATCACCGACATCGAGGCGACGCCGGACTGTGTCGCCAGCCGTTCCTTGTTGCCCAGAAGCTGCCCGACCGAACCCACAATGGTTGCTCCGATGGCAACGGCATTGATCGGTGTCCAGGCGTCCCAGCCGGTGTTGGCTACCCGACCCGCGCTGTTCGGGTCTGACGCCTGACCAGCGGCCCTGTTAAGCGCAACCGCGTTCGCCAACGTGCCGCCGAACCAGGCGGCCAGGCCGAGGTCGTGCAGTAACCGTGAAGGAAAGTTCGGAACCACTCGTTCTCCTTATGTTCGCTTGAATCTCCCGGCCTCGGGTACCCGCCGCCCGGATGATCAAACAGGGTCGGGGGACCGGCACCGGCAGCCGGCAACCCATCTTGCGAATCCGCGAGCCGCGCTCTTCGGCGTTCATCTGGGATACAGAGCCAAGCAGGGGCAGACCAATCCGCGGAATCTTGATGCCGAGATGATCAATCGGCTTCCGGTCGCTACAGCTGAAGATCATCGGCAATGTGTTCATGGCCATCGGCGGCGTCGTGGACGGCATGCAGGGCGGCGCGAACGCGCTGCGGGCTGGCCGAGTCAGTAGAAGGGATTCGCCGAGGCCTGGCCCCGACCATACGGTCGAGGATGATCCCGGTGCAGGGTTGATGTGGTTACCGGGTGGTGAGGGCCCGCCGTTCAAGAGCGCGGAGTCCGGCCTTGTGCAGTGACCAACCGCCCACGATAAGCAGAACGCCGAAGATCAGAAATCCGAAGTCCCAAGAAAGCGGCCCACCAAGGTCGTCCCGCACGTGATGGACACCAAGTATCTGGTGGTCGATCAGCCCCTCGACGACGTTGAAGATGCCCCAGCCGGTCAGGACGAGTCCGAAATGGAACCTCCAGTTTGGTGCCAGGCGTCCCTGCCGCTTCTGGGGCGGCCGAGCAGTTTCGCCGCTACGGAACCTCGGGTCTTATGCCTGGGGTGCGGCGAGTGCGGACAAGCTCATCGGCCACCCGGATCAGCTTGATGTTGTTGTCCTGGGAGACCCGGCGCATCACGTTGAAGGCTTGGTCGGCGTCGATTTTGTAGCGTTCCATCAGGATGCCTTGAGCTTGCCCGATGATGGTTCGGTTTAAAGCGCCGATGCGGAGGCTGTCCGTCTGCTGCTCTTCGGCGACCGCGACAGCGATCTGCGCGGCCAGGTAGGTTCCGGTGTACGCCTCGTCCTCATCAAACGCGTCAACATCTTTGGAATACAGGTTTAGGCCGCCGACCAGCTCTGTGCTGGTGAACAGTCGCAGGGCCAGCATGCTGCGAATGTTGAGTTCTGCGGCCACACGGGGCGCCCACGTCGTCCAGCGCTCCTCCTCAGCCAGGTTCGCACTGATCACCGTGTCGTAGTGCCAGATGGCGTCCAGGCAAGGCCCTTCGCCAAGGGCATACTGCAACTCATCGCCTCGGATCACCAGCTCGTCGGTGGCCGCGGGGGTATCGATGGTGCGGTTTCTATGGACCATCGAGATGCCGGCGTAGTCGCAGTTGGGAATCAGTTCGGTGGCCAGCAACACCGAACGCTGCAATGTGAGCTGCGTGCTTGGCTCCGCATGCAACTCGCGTGAGGCTTCCGCGAGTTGTGCATACAAATCGGCGGGCAGGTTCACTTAACCCACGCTAGCCCGTCGCGGCCGGCCAGGATACCCCACGGGACCGGCGACCGGGACGGCTGTTTGCTGAACCAACCCGGCCTAAGTGTTGGCCGCCCTAGGTGCCGACAACACCTACCGGGAACATACCCAGGCAAATCCCGCATAACGACGCCAGGCTCGCCCGGCGGCGGGCCGCGGCGACCATGGAGAGAGCGATGATTGAGAACTCAGGCTCATCGATCTGCGCCGAGGAGGTAAGCCGAGACCCGGGAATGACAGCAGCGCGCCCCCTGCGAATCGCAAGAGGCACGCCGGGTTGTGGCGTCAAATCTCAGAGATCAACGATGAACCCGGGAAACTGGCTGGGCCAGGCCCGCACTAGCGGCCGATCAGGCAATGCTCTCCGGCTGAGGTCGACGTGATAGGTCACCAACTAGGGTCGCGTGATGCGCCAGAAAGCGGTCAGGCCGCCTGACCGTATCGCCGGTCTGATAGCACGACGCCAGCCCGTTCGAGCTCGGCCTCGACCCGAAGCCGCTCGATGTTCCGCTCCATTCCAGCGGAGCGCTTAGCCAGATCGTGCTCGATCTGCAGCATCTCACTCGCCTGGATCAGCACCTGGTCGTACGCCACGCGGTTGCCGATCTGGTGCACCGCCGAGCGATGCGCATCGACGGTGAGCACGCCCCGCAGCCGGCGAAGATTGGCGGCAACCTGTTCCAGCGGCACCCCCCGCTGCCTGCGCATAGCCCGGAGGTTGCGCCGCCGTTCGGCCTTCTGGCGCCGTGATCCTCGCCAGTTCGAGATGGCGGCGTCCCAGCGACCTGCAAGCAGGCCATAGAGCAAAACCACCCCGACCGGCACAAGGATCATGGTGGACACGGCAATTGCGCCGAGCACGACCTGATAGACGTCCACCATGAACAAGCCCTAAGTCGGCCTCCGACGCACAAACCTTCCAGTCAGCGGGTCTCGTCGCGGCTGCCGGACTTGGCCAGGCCGCGGCTGATCAGGTAACCGATCGTCAACAAGGTGACCAGGAACCAGCCCCGATAGGCGCTGAACCCTTGACCGTCCTCGTTGACGTCGATCACCCAAGAGGCGATCAAGACACCGAGGACCGAAAGCACGTAGACAATCAGTTCGGTGGTCTTGAAGGATGGCTTGGTTTCCCTGGCATGACGGCGCTCGTCATCCCGGTATGCGACAGACCTAGTGGGGCTGTCGGTGCCAGTTACACGGCTGGTGGGGCTGCTGGTGCCAGTTACAGGCCTGGTTGCGCTGCTGGTGCCAGTTGCGTCGTAAGGGCCGCTGGTGGTCATGGTTGCTCCTTCTGGAGACGGGGGAGGATGGGATTGACCGGGATACAGGGGCCAACACACCAGTACCCCGGCCTACTTTGGCTATGCCGCTGCTTCCTATGACTTGCATCACAACATCATCAGCAGGCATAAGGCGAAGCTGCTCGGCTGGACAGAAGACATGATCAACTCGCTGTCCAACCTCCGACCTGAATGCAAGCAGTGTTCCCACCGAACTGGGGCGATAGAAGGACAGAAAGCGATGCGCGCCAAACGGCGGCGAGCGCAGCAGACCAAGATCGTCGCCGCGCTCGATAACTCGAGGTGTTGGTGATTGAGGTCTGTTTTTTTGGTGTGTCGCAATCCACGGCAGCGATTGTCTCGGACTGTCAAGATCACCGCTCGCCTTTGCGTGATCTCATCCCCCGCTCATAGCCGACCCGCGTCCAACGCTCCAGCTCGTCATAAGTCCAGCGGGAATCCGCGACCGCCGCAGGCGAGAATTAACATGGCGGCGCCGATTAGTTCATAGCCGACGTGAGTCGCTGGCCAGGCGTACCAAGACCCGGCAGTGATGCCCGCGGCTTCGGCCAAGATGTCGTTGCGGCCGTCGGCGATCTGGCGCAGCTCCTGGATGGATTCGTCCAGGTTGCGGCGTTCGGCGGCGTACCGTATCGCGGTGCCGTGGAGGGCGCTGTAGAGCAACTGATCCTTGGTGGACATGCTCAAGCGTATCGAATGCAGATTCGATTACACCACACCCCAACGTTGGCGATGAGAACCGTGGTCAGTCTGCTTCGGACCTCCGCCGATGCGACCAGCACTTACCGGCGAAGCTCATGACAGCGGGCAGGGCTAGGAGACCCAACCCCACTTCCGAAGCAACTCATCTATGTGCCCGGAACAGTCGGTGTTAACCCCGCTCTCGGGAGGCCCCCACCAGGGCTGGCGATCTAGACAGATCGACTCGTCAACGACGAGGAACCAGCCGACGCCGGCAATCAGCGTGAGAGCCAGCCCGAGAACGAGCAGGAGGTCCCAAATGATCATGACGATGATAAGCGAAGTATTTAGCTCCTCGTACGCCCCGGAAGGCTGCAGAGGATGGTGACAGAGGGGTCCGGGGTGGCGTCACTAGAACTCCCCGCCGTCTAACTCCGTCGAACTATCTCCGCCATTAGCAGGTCCGTGGTTTCGGCCAGTGCAGCTCCCCGTGTGGCTGTTGACGGCTAACAGGGTTAGGGCATCGGAATACCGCCTCGCATCGCTCATGAGACCCGAAAGCGAATGCCACATAGGCGCCCAACAGACTACGAGACCCGAACTGCGACTTCCGCCGCTTCCTGTAGACCCCAGTCATGGAGGAAGCGCGGCGGGATATAACGCTCCAGTGCGGCGCGTCGCGCAATGAGACCGCGGCACTGCGCCTCCTTTGGGTCCGTTGGGAGCTGCCGTAACGGACGACTGAACGAGCTTCCCAAGGCCCGCCAGCGCGAGAAGCAGCCGCGTTCGGCGCTCCTCATCGCGTGTCGCTGACGCCTCAGACAATGTCGTGTGGACGTGCCAGATTTTCAGGTCGCCCCCCTCGATCGCGGCTAGGGCGCTCCGGGAATATCCACGAATGGGTCGATCTCGTTGTTGTCGATGATGACCTCGAGCACGGGTGAACACTGTATCGTATCGAACACTAGTTCGATACGGTAGAGAGCATGTCCACCCCCTGATCAGCTCCTCTTCAGCGCCCTTCACTGCACCGCATTGCGGTACGCCGCCGAGCGCCGCTCGCTCTCGCGTAATCTCGATCAACGCCCAGCTCGGATGTCGCGCTCGGGATTAATCCGTGAACATCGGGGTACACGCTGGGCTATGGCTTCTGAAACTCGAACAACAACCGATCACGACGAGATTCGCCGGTGGGTGGAACAGCATGACGGCTCACCGGCCGTCGTCCGCGGCACGGGCTCGAAGAACTCACTAGGGGTGCTCCGTTTCGACTTCCCGGGCGGTGCCGGAGAGGACAAGTTGGAGCACATCGACTGGGACGAGTGGTTCGACGCCTTCGATAGCAACAACCTGGCCTTGCTCTATCAGGAGCAGAAGAGCAGTGGCGAGGACAGCACATTCTCCAAGCTCGTCAGGCGGGACCAGCCATAACTCTCGGCCCCTGTGCCGCAACGTCGACGAGTCGCAGAGCTGCGCCAAATCGCCGACGGCGGTAACGACATCCCCGGCCGGCCGCCGGGATCACCGCCGGCTCCTGGTATGCCAGCCCAGCAACCCATCTCGGCTATGAGCTGATCGGCCCGGGATGCTCATAGCCGCGGGAGCCGGACGGGGCCTGCCGATGGCCAATGGCGAGCTGCAGCGCCGGACCAGGGTTGGCTACGAGCGTGGTACGAGATCAGGTAAGGGCGAGCGCTGAACTAGCCGAAGGTGGCCAGCGTTCGTGTGGTGAATTGAGAGGAGCAGGTCACCTCTGTTCGCCAAGCGGCTGCTGTGTGCAATGTGACGCCGCGTGTCGTCTGGCGGTGGCTCTTCTTGGGCTGATCCCCGGACCGCCGTGGACGCTGCAGCAATTGCACAACGTGCGCGATATGACTGATCCGCAGGGCCGCCGACGTGGCCCTCAGGTAGCCCACGGCACTATGACGCGTTGGAATGAGGGATGTAGCTTCACCCGATGCCGCCAGGCCCAGAACAACGCTGCCAGGGTCCGCGGACGAGCCCGAGCGCAGACGGTCGATGACCGCGGTTGCGCCGAGGTTCCTCAGCAGACGCCTTCAGCGACCGGGCCAGCCGCTGCGCCAAATCGCCGACGGCGGTAACGACATCCTGGCCGAGGCCGCCGGGATCACCGCCGGCTCCTGGTATGCCAGCCCAGCAACCCACCGTCGCCTCATCCACGCCGAACACTCCCCTCAGCACCCAAGGTGGTCAGAAGCTAAATACCTGGGCTGGAGTCGCTGAGGCACGGCTAGCGATCAAGATCACTTGGCCGTCGCTGTAGGTTCAGGTCACGATTTGTCCTGACCATCGCTAGGGCACATTTTCAGCGAATGGCTTGAGCGAACCGCCGATCCGGCCGGCTCGCTGGATGTGCTCTTGTAGGTGGGATATGTAGGCGGTCGGACCGGCGTGAGAAGCCTGGAGGTGGCGCGGGCGGTCAACCAGTCCAAGCACCTGCGTCTCGTGGGCGTGGCTGGCGACGAAGGCCTGATGCCGGGGACCGCGATTGGCGAACCCGCCGGCTTGGAGGCGTATGTCGACTCGATCGCTCAGACCGCTCGCCAGCTGAATTCCGCGAGCCTTTTCGCAGCCGGCCGGGTGCCACTGGTCAGTGCCGGCGGAGCTCCTACTTCGGCCGGGTCGTCGCGCGTCTTGGTCCTGACCGCTTTGGCTCCCGGTGCAGACAGTTCTACGAAGCGGCCGTTACCTGACCCAAGACCACGGCATCTGTCGGCGCACCTCGCCCTTCGACGGGCGCGGGACCCCGACGGGGCCACGATTGCAGCCGGCGTTGGAGTTGTTAGCTAGTGTGCTGTCCCGGCCAGAACCGACTCTTGTGATCGAGGGCTTCGGTCGCCGTGACGCACCCTTCGATGATCAACTTTCCATCGTCCTTGGACGGTACGCTACGACGGTCAACTAAGCGACGCGCCCGGTGTGCGGGTCACCAAGCTCGATGACCTGCACGCATTTCTCCAAGTGCCCGAGGAACTTCGGGGCGGCTTGGGTGAGGTGTGGTCGTTCGGAATCAGCCATCCCTGCGGCGCGTTCGACCGGCGGCGGCGATACCGCTGGTCGACCACGAACACCAGCTAACTGGCGCTGTGACCACGGATCTTTGATCTCGCCGAATCGATCGCTGAGCTTCAGCGACCTTGCTGCTGGCCGTGACGGCATCCTCGCTGAGGCTGCCGGGATCAGGCGGGTGCCTCGTACGCCTGACCGTCCACCCATTATGAGCTGGTCGCCACCAGGATGTTGATCATGGCCGCTGACCATGAAGGAAAACAAAACCGTTTGGATTACCACGAGCTGGAGCGCTGAACGCGGGTGAGGTACGAGCGAGGCATGAAATGGCGCGAGGGCAAACGCTGACGGAGTTTACGGAATGCAGAGCGAGAGGAGCCGGGAGCGCACCTCGTGCGATGCAGGTCACACAAAGCAAGGGGCCGTAGCCGAAATACGGCCTACACATTGTCAGCTGCACTCTCTCGGCGGGCAAGAAGCGTCCTGGCCATTCACAGTCTCCAAAAGGAGAAGCATGACCACCAGCACCACCGACCAGAACGACGCGATCATCGGCAGCCGCGCTGTCGTATCCCGAGATGGCGACCGCCGTGTTGCCAGGGAGACCAAGCCGTCGTTCAAGACCACCGAACTGATTGTCTACGTGCTCTCAGTCCTCGGTGTCCTGATCGCCCCTTTGGTGGTAGACGTCAACGAAGACGGTCAAGGGTTCAGCGCCTATCAGGGCTGGTTCCTGGTCACCTTGTTGACGATTGGTTACCTGATCAGCCGTGGCCTGGCCAAGTCCGGCAGCCGCGACGAGACTCGCTAAACCGTAGCCGTTGGCAGTTCGCTGAATCGTCATTGGTGCAGAGCCCGAAGGCGTTGATCTTGAGCTTTTGACGCCATATATGTGGTGCGCCCCTTCCCGAAGATTCGCAAGGGGCGCACTGCTTACATTGACACGGTTTCCGGATTCAAACTTCTTCTGGTCTTGACGCGAGCCCCGCAGCCAGGTTGGGATACGAGCGGACCGTAGCCGGAATGCTGATCATGGCTGGCGGTGGCAACGACACCCTGGATTACGACGAGTGGAGCGCTGGACCAGGGCTGTCCGCGAATGCGGCTGATTAACTACGTGCCAACAGCGACAGCCTGCGCGATACAAAATTACCAAACCGGAAGTCAACATTGCCGGCCAAGATCCAATACAAGATCCAGGGCAGAACGCCAAGAAGGAAGCCCATCGCCTACCTTTGCTACGGCTTGCACGCCTGATCGGCCTCTCGCCATACGACGAACTCGACGATGCCGCGCCTCAGGAGGCGCGGCCAGTCAATTTGCCACGTAAACGGTCGACAAGACCTACACCTGGGCCGACAAGCTTGTGGAACACTTCATTATTCGGCGCCAGTGGATGGGGCCGGGTCGGCGCGAGCTTCTTCGCGTTCTCCACCTTCCCGCCAATCTCGATCAGCTCCTCCCGGGGCACCTGGGCCCGCAACTGCGGGAACTGCTCATTCTCCTCATCGCTGACATGATCGCGCAGGATGTCCTCCAGCTCCCCAAGCAGCTGCGCAAACTCCGGACTCTGAGCGTCGACCGACTCTAGCTTCTTCATCGTCTGCTCGAGCTCCTTGTGCTCTTCAACGTCGTGGTCGACCGCCTGATCTCCGTCCGGCAGGTACTTCTTCATGGCTGGATAGACATACATCTCCTCGGCAACCGAGTGACGTACCAGCTCACTGATCACGGTGTCGGCAAGATCGCGGCGTTCTTCGGAATTGGCGGTGATCTTGATCTGTTGCAACAGGTCAAGGACTTCGTGGTGATCGGTAGTCAACATGTCGACGACATCTTGATCAACAGGCGTATCGGTCATCTTCGCTCCTGATGTGATTGGTTCGACAGTCCCGCGGACTGTACCCCCCAGACGGAGTTCTCAATCTCGCTGGTGCGATCGCGTTGGAAGGTTGCGTACAACCACCACAAGGCCGGCGCGACGATGACTGCCGCAACGACCTGGATTAAAGGCTGGTACACCACCCGGAAGGGATCATCGCCGGGTTAGCCATGCGCAACCCCGACGAATACGAGGCAGCCTTTACGCTGACACCGACAACCACAACCCTGACAGCACCGTCAAAGTTGGAAACCCCGAATCGAGCCGCTATAAACCGGGGGCCTTCCGTTGCCCGACGTTCGTGATGGGAGTTTGCGGTGCCGCAGTTTCGCGTCAGTTTCAACAGCGCGCCGCCGTATCACTGTTGCGGCTCGCTAGCGGCTTGGGCTTTCACACAGATCGCCAGCGCACCTGGTTGGATCTCGGCGTCAAGGGTGGTGGACTCGCCGACGACGTCGCCGTCGAGCTGGTAATTGTCCTTCCCGTGGATCTTGATCCGCAC
>DATHIJ010000224.1:0-7194 GCA_035489975.1 Propionibacteriaceae bacterium
CGGTGGGGCCTCCTGCTGCTGCACTTCCTCTTGCGGGGCCTCCTCCTGCTGAGCTTCTTCCTGGGCAGGAGCCTCGGCCTCCGCCGGCGCCTCCGCAGCTTGTTCGGCAGGAGCCTCAGGTGCTGCGGCTTGCCCGTCGGCCTCACCCGGCTCGCCGATCACGGCGAGCACCGCGCCCACTTCGACGGTCTCGTCCTCCTGTGCCTTGATCTCCAACAGCACGCCGGAGGCCGGGGAGGGGATCTCGGTGTCGACCTTGTCCGTCGACACCTCGAGTAGTGGCTCGTCGGCTTCGACGGTGTCACCGACCTGCTTGAGCCACCGGCTGACGGTTCCTTCGGTGACGCTTTCACCGAGTGCTGGGAGGGTTACAGAGGTCGACATGGCTGTGAGGACTCCTTCATCGTGCTGCTGCTCAGGTACGGCCTAGGGTCACTAGTGGCTGGCTCGGCGGAACCCGGTCGGGCCTCTCTGGGTGCCGGTGGGCCTCAGCCTAGCCTCAGCAGCTTGGCTTGGAGCCAGCGCGTTGCCGCTCCAGTCAAGTTCCAGTCCGGTGGGTTATCCGTGGGAGTGCAAGGGTTTTCCGGCAAGGGCAAGGTGCGCTTCGCCGAGCGCTTCGCTCTGCGTGGGGTGCGCATGAATCAGGCCCGCGACATCACTCGGAAAGGCATCCCAATTCGTGATCAGTTGGGCCTCGCCGACAAGCTCGCTGACACGGGCACCAATCATGTGGACGCCGACTACTGGCCCGTCCGGTTGGCGTACCAGTTTCACAAATCCCCGAGTCTTGAGGATCTGTGATTTGCCGTTCCCGGTCAGGTCATAAGTGAACGTCGCCGCGTCGCCAAACCGAGTCCGCGCCTCATCTTCACTCAGACCTATAGAGGCGATCTCAGGGTCGCAGTACGTGACGCGCGGCACGTCGGCATCGACAATCGGCGTGGGAGCCTGCTCGAGGACGCCGGCCTGCTGGGCAATCTCCTCGGCGACGAAGATCCCGTGTGTAAAACCTCGATGAGCCAGCTGCAAGCCCCGCACCAGGTCGCCGACGGCGTACACGCGCGGGACTGACGTCTCCAGTCGTTCGTTGACTCTGACAAACCCGTCATCCAGCTCGATGCCGGCCTCTTGATAGCCGAGGTCACTTGTCTGCGGGCCTCGGCCAACGGCGACGAGCGTGAGCTCGGCCTCCAGGACTTGACCGTCTGCCAGCTCCATCCGTACGCCGGACTCAGTGCTCTGGCAGGTCGACATGGCCGCCCCCACGACCAGATTGATCTGGCGCCTGCGGAACGCCCGTTCCAGAGCAGCTGAGATGCTCGCGTCCTCTCCGGAGACGAGTCGAGGAAGCGCTTCAACGATCGTGACGTTCACACCGAAGGATCGCCAGGCTGAGGCAAACTCAACGCCGATCACGCCGCCGCCGAGCACAATTGCCGAGCCTGGCAGCCGGTCGAGCCGGAGCGCCTGCTCGCTGGTGATGATCTTCGTGCCGTCGATCTGGAGCCCTGGCAGCGAACGTGGGTGCGACCCGGTGGCCAGCACCAGGTGGGTCGCCTGGTACGTCTGGTCGCCGACAATAACGGCCGGACGTCCGTGGTCCTGGGTCAGCCGACCTGCACCTTGAATGACGGTGATGCCGTAGGAGCTGACGAGGCCAGACAGCCCTTTGTAGATGCGCCCGACTACGCCATCGGCGTAGGAGACCACACCCGCGAGATCAATCTTGTCGATCGCCGCATGGACGCCGAACTGGCTACCGTTGCGCACCGAGTCCGCCACTTCGGCGGCGTGCAACATCGCCTTGGTGGGAATGCAGCCGCGGTGCAAGCAGGTACCGCCGACCTTGTCCTGCTCCACGAGGGCGACTGTGAAGCCCAACTGAGCTGCCCGGAAGGCACAGGCGTAGCCGCCGCTGCCGGCACCGAGCACGATGACATCGAACGAACCACCCATGCCGCCATCCTCTCAGCAGCTGTGAAGGGCCCCGATTTTTAGCAGGTACCGGCCATAATTGGCGCATGAGTTGGTTCCGGCGGACGGCGACCCGCGTGAAGAAGAGCCGCGGCTATGCCTCGCAGAGTCGGACTGTGGACGACGCTGTGACGTCTCACCTCACGCAGTTCGCACGGAGTCGACGCGGAGTGGAGGCTTTTGTCGAGCCCAAGACTGCGGTAACTCAGACCACTTTGCTGCTCGTCGCATTCGACGGGGAGTGGACCAGACGTGTTGTGCCGTCGCCCGAATGGGCGCATGCGTTTGCCGAGTCTTTACAGATCCCTGGGTACGACGCGGCAGTTGTGGGTTATCCGCAGCGCATGCGTGATTACAACACCCGCAACAAGAAACACCCGGACTTGCGCTGACGCATCACCAGTGTCCTGGCGCAGGGCACTAGGTCGTCGCTGCAATGCGCGGCATGGGCCCGCCTCGCGGACGCTTCACAGCTGCCAGACAGGCTCAGCAACGGTCAGGCACAGACCAGATCGCCAGCATTCCCGACATGACACCACTCGTACCCCTCCACGGAGGCCGCGGCCCCCACGGCTTGGCGGAAAGTTCGTTGTCGATAGCACCGATCCTGGGAAGCTTCCTGCTGCTGCTCCTGCTCCTGGCTCTCGCCGGCTTCTTCCTCTGGCGCCAGGGCAAGCTCACGCTCCCGACCCTCGGCGGTGCTCGATCACCAGAGGACGATGCAAAGCGCATCCTCGCCGAACGCTTCGCCCGAGGCGACATCAACTCCGACGAGTTTCTGGAGCGGGCCAGCATGCTGAACTGGGCTCCGGGCACAAGTCCGCTGACAACCAAGCGTGGTAAGAACCGCGGCTGAGTTAGTGGCGCTGGTTCCGGGCTGATCAAGAAACTGAGCTGACGGACCTCAATTGTCGGGTTGCACCTGCGTGGCACTCGCAGAGCTTCATCTTGGGTCTGCTGCCTCATCAGCTGAGGCGCTCGGTTTCTCAGTAGCCAGCTCGGCGAAAACAGGCTTCAGCTCGACGGTGCAACGCTCCAGGAGCGGCAGCAGCCTGCGCAGCGCCGCAACGTGGTCCGGATGCGGTGGCTCTCCGCGATCCACCGCAATCAAATCCGCGGCGCTTTCAAGGTATGGCAGGGATCCCAGCGCGTAATGGCCGAGCAGCCCGGCTCCGGTGCCAGCGCCTTCCGGGGAGGCCGCTAGGCCAACCGGCAGATCGAGGGCCGCCGAGAGCACCTCACGCCACACCGGCGATTCCATTGCTCCACCGGTTGCGCGCACCTCTCGGACGTGCACCCCGGCCGCGTCCAGGGCCAGCGCTACCAACGCCAGTTGCATGCAGACCCCCTCGACGGCCGAACGCACCAGATGTCCTCGGCGGTGATGGCGGCGTATCCCGATCCAGGCCCCCTGCAGCCCAGGCTCCCACCAGGGGGCCCGCTCGCCCAGCAGGTAGGGCAGGCAGAGCAGGCCTTCGCTGCCGAACGGCACCGGCCCGGCTTCTTCCAGTAGTCGCCCGTCGGCCTCGTCTAGTGCCTCGCCTTGTACATCGGGGTTTACCATTCCGAGCGCTGCGCTGGCCCAACGCACCACCGACCCGGCGTTGTTGATCGCTCCGCCGAGCACCCAGTGATCATCGGTGAGCGCGTAGCAGAACAACCGGGCTGCTTCATCCACCGCGGGGGCGGGTCGTACCGCGCGCATAGCCCCACTGTTACCGAGCGATACTGCGGCGACTCCCTCGCCCACTGCTCCCACGCCTAAGTTGGCCAGCGGGCCGTCGGAGGCTCCGACCACGACTGGAAGGTCGCGCGGCAGCCCAGTTTGATCAGCCACATCCCAGCGCAGGCCGGTCACCACATGGGTAGTGGGCACGACGGTCGCCAGCTGCCCGGCATCAATACCTGCAAGCTCCAACGCCTCCGGGTCCCACTGCCGCGCAGTGATGTCGTAGAGCCCGGTGGTTGAGGCGCATGACAAGTCGATGAGGTACGCGTCCTGGCACAATCCGGACAGCACCACCTCTTTAACTCCGCCCCACCTTGGGGCGCTGGCAAAAGCGTCGGGGTGATGCAGCCGCCACCACAGCAGCTTGGGCAGTGGGGACATCGGATGGACCGGCGTACCGGTCCGCCTGTGTAACTCCCCCCGCGAGCCGAGGGCAATGCTGCGCGACTCCTCGGCGGCGCGGCTATCCGCCCAGGTGATGAGCGGCCCAGTCGGTGAGCCAGCGCGATCCATCGGCGCAAGCCCGTGCATCGCCGCGCTGAGGGAGAGCCCAACGACTCGGTGCCCTTCCTCGCGTACCTGCCTCACGACGTCGGCCAGCGCCTGGACCGCCGCTTGCTGCAACTGCACCGAATCGAGCTCGGCGTAGCCGGGCTCTGGCATCAACAGCGGGTATCCGACGCTGGAGGTGGCAATGATCCCTGCATCGGCAGCCACGGCCACCGCTTTGGTCGCCGTGGTGCCGGAGTCCAGCCCTACAACCAGATCCATGAGGGGCAGGCGCTCAGCCGCCGAACAACCTCTCGAATTGGGCGCGGAAAGTCAGCACCGAGAGCGTGCCGAACAGAGCGATCGACCAGACCAGCACCGCGACTCGGACCCCACGGATCTTGATCGGCCCAGGCAGCAGCTTGCGGTTGATCAAGATCAACAGTCCCGAGTACATGAACATCATGAACCCGCCGGTCACCGCCGAGATGACCAACAGCACGATCGGCTGGTCGAGGCCGACCAGCAGCACGATGATCCCGATCAGCACCAGGCCCCAGACCAGGCCAGCGTAGAGTTTGGACTCGTTCGCGTTATGTGCGTAGGAGGTCTTGATCACGTCTGCGGCTATGCGGCTGGTGTAGTCGACGATGCCCATCGATGCCGCGAACAGCGAGAACGCACCGATCGCCCAGAACAGGTACTGGAACCAAGAACCGACCCGCTCGGCCAGCACCTGGCCCTCGACTTGGATGAAGGCGATGCTGTTGGGAAGGTCCGCGCGGCCGAACACCGTGGCGTAGGCAAGCAGTGAGGTGAACAAGATCGTAATGAAAGTAATCGCCACAAAAGTGCTGAGCTGTTCGATATTGGAGAAGCGCCACCAGCCCCGCCAGCGCTTCATGTTCTCCGGAGTGGGCTCGAAGATGTAGCCGTTGCTCCTGCCGGCGACTGGCTTCCCGGTTACCGGACTGGCCAGCCTGGGCACATAGACCCCCATGCCGAAGCCTTTGTCGCGGATCCAGTTGGACTGGCACAGGTTTTGCCCGCCGCCGGCCCCAGCGAAGGCCAGCGCGCCAAGTAGCAGGGCGAAGCCCAGTTCAACCGGGATCCGGGGCCGGGTGACCACCTGCGGCAAGTCCGCCCACGCGTTGGCACCGATGGCGAAGATCGAGGCGACCAGGATCAGGGTCAGCACAAGGGCGACCTTGAGCATCTGGGCCCGCTCCAGCGCGGTGTATACCACCGGGGCCAGGGTCAAGACCAATCCGACGGTGAGCAGGATGCCGATCGCGATCCAGGTCGCTTTGCCGCCGAAGATGTAGCTGATCAGGGTGGCCGAGCTGGTTGCCCAGCCTGGCCACAGGTTGGCGAAGTAGGTGAGTATGGCAAATACCAGGCCCCAGTGCCGCCAGAACCGGCTGAATCCGGTCAGCGCGGTCTCCCCGGTGGCCAGGGTGTAGCGCTCGATCTCCATATTGAGGAAGAACTGCGTCGCCAGGCCCACGATGGCCGCCCAGACGAAGACCAGCCCGACCTGGGAGGCGATGTAGGGGTAGAGGATGAACTCACCTGAGGCGAGGCCAACGCCGGCGGCAATGATGCCCGGGCCGATCAGGGGCAAGTACTTCTTGGGCTCAGCCGGCATCTCGCGCACTTCGGGCTTGCCCACATTGTGCGTGGGAAAGACATCGGCCACCGCGGTGCTGGTCGCGCCCGGAGTTGCTGCGTCGTCTGACTGCGCCATCTCTCCTCCTCGTCGAGGCATTATGCGGCAGTAAATCGTCACCACCGTTGAGATGGCAACCACCTACGGCATGTCGTACGCGGCTCTGCCCGGCTGTGTGTCGTCAGGCTTGCGCCGCGACAGAGCGAGCGAGGGCGATCAGCGTGCGTACGCCGACCCCCGTCCCGCCACGAGCTACATACCCATACGGCTTGCCGTCCAAAAACGCTGGGCCAGCAATATCAAGGTGTGCCCAGGGGATGCCTGCTGCCACGAACTCGCGGAGAAAAGCGGCAGCCACTAAAGCGCCTGCCCAACGGTCCGTTCCGGTGGAACGCAGGTCGGCCACTTTGGAGTCGAGCTTGCTGCGGACCTCATCTGGAATCGGTAGCTGCCAGATGTCCTCGCCGGTCGCCTCGGCAGCGTCGAGAAGCAGGTCGGCGGTCGCGTCGTCGGTTGCCATCAGACCGGCCGTACGATCCCCGAGGGCGACCACACAGGCGCCGGTGAGGGTCGCGACGTCGACCACCAAGTCCGGATCATCCTCGTTGGCCCGTGCCAGACCGTCGGCGAGGACGAGTCGACCTTCGGCATCAGAATTGCCGTTCTCAACGGTCTTGCCGCCATAGATCGTCAATACGTCTGATGGGCGAAAAGCACTTCCCGAGGGCATGTTCTCAGCGAGTGCACCGTAAGCCGTCACCCTGATTTTGAGGCCGAGTTGGGCGATCGCGTGTGCGACGGCTAGCACGGTTGCAGCGCCGGCCATGTCGTATCTCATTCCGTACATGCCCTCGGCGGGCTTGAGGTTGAGGCCACCGCTGTCGAAAGTGATGCCCTTGCCTACCAGGGCGAGATGGAACGCGGCTCCTCGAGGGCTATAGCTAAGCCGGACCAGCCGCGGCGGCCGGGCGGATCCACCCCCCACTGCCATCAACCCGCCGTAGCCGCCCTCACTCAACGCCGTCTCATCCAACACGTCGATCGCGATGTTGCTGCCGCGAACCAAGCTGCGCACTTGCTCGGCGAACGATTCCGGGTACAGCAGATTGGCAGGTGTGTTGACCCAGTCACGCACCGTCACGACCGCCTGGGTAACGATCTTGGCAGCAGCGGTGATATCGGCACCTTTCCCATCGCTTTGCTGGATCACCGTGATCGCCTCGACCGCGCCGCCTTTGGCCGGCTCCGCGCTGATCGGCTCATAGTCGTAGCTGCCGAGCAGTGCACCTTCAGCGACCGCAGCGAGCTGCTCGGAGCTGGCGGTACCGAGCGA
>DATHIJ010000225.1:0-11519 GCA_035489975.1 Propionibacteriaceae bacterium
GTCGCGATGCTCCTCGCCGGATACCTCGGACCGGCCGTCGTCGGGTTGGCTGCGGTCGGGCTGCTGATCGCGGGGCGCAGTCTCGGCTTGCTTTGGCTCTTCGTGATCTTGCTGGCGCTGCTGCTAGTCCAGATCCGCAACTTCTACGGATTCGTTCTGGTCGTTGGCTGTGCGATCGTGCTGATTCTGGTGAGCTGGTACCTTCCTGCAACCTTGCAGTCCGGTCTGGCTTACGTGCTGACGTGGACGCTGCTGCTCGCGGCGCCAAAGCCGGTGCTCGAACTCATCCGCCAACGGCGAGCCGGGCGGGCACCCCATTCCGACGCGGACCAGCTTGCCCAACTGACTCGCGTCCCGGCCAGCCTGTGGGCCGGTGGATTCCTGGTCGCCAACTGCGCCGGCCTAATCCTGGGTGCGGTGCTGCTCCTGCCGGTCCTGGCCGAGCTGAGCCAAAACGTCGCCGAGGGACTCGCGGCCGCTGGCTAAGCCCGCCGGGCATGCAAAGGGCTCTCATCCGGGACCCGGATGAGAGCCCTGCCAGTTTGCGAGTCTCTTAGAAGACGTTACGGGAGCGCTGCGCAACCATGATCAATTCGTCGCGCATCGCCGGCGTTGTGGCGTTGCTGATCGCGCGATTCAGTTCGCGACGCGTGCGACTCATCTCACGGTGGCTGCGGATGGCCTTGGTGAGGCGTGACATAGCGACCATCCTTTCTCAACTAGTGGTTGTTTCTTGAAGATTACTTATGGAACGGCAGCTGGACCTTATATATTCCGGTCAGCTCGCGGAGCGGCGGCTGCGCGGGCTAAGCACCTCTACGGTTGTGTTGTGGAGCGGAGCGATGTCCGCGCGGGCTGCAGAAACCTGCGGTTTGTGGAGCGGAGCGATGTCCGCGCGGGCTAGGCAAACCTGCGGTTTGTGGAGCGGCGCCCGCCCGGGCTAGGCAAACCGGCGCTCGCTGGAGCGTTCCGGTGCGGTTCCTCAGTTGTGCCGTTTCAAGCATCTTAAGTTTGCTACGCCCGCGCGGGCGCCGCTCCACAAACCGCCTCGACAGACCCGGCCCGCGCACGCTCCACTCCACGAGCAATCGTCGACGTTGGCCAGCCAGCGTGGGCATCGCTCCGCTCCAAGTTCAATCCTCGACGTTGACCAGCCCGCGCGCGCCGTTCCACGAATACCCAGCTGGTCGCACATCGCTTCACCAAACGCGTCGATGGAGGTGGTCGCAGTCACGCTGGGTGCTGGCTTAGGCTGCTTGGCCAAACCGCCGATCGCTCAGGATGAGCCCGGCACGCTCTAACTCCGCTTCGACCCGGATCCGCTCGATGTCGCGTTCGAAGCCGATGGAGTCGCCTTCCAAATCATGTTCGATCTCGAGCATCCCGCAGACCTGCATGAGCAGTTTGTCGTACGCGAGCCGGTTGCCCATCTGGTGGGCGGCGGAACGATGCGCGTCGGTACCGAGAATCCCCCGCAACCGCCGCAGGTCAGCCGCAAGCTGCTCGATCGGGACGCCTTGCTGGTGGCGCAATTCACGTACGGCGCGCCGATGCGCGACCGCTGAGGAACGCCGCTCTCGCCACCGGTGGACGCCGTCCCATCTCCCGGCCAGCAGATCGTAGACGACCACACACAGAATCGGGACGAGCACCATGATGGCGACTGCAATACCACCAAGTATCACTTGGTACAAGTCCACCGACATGAAATAACACTAAGTCGGGCGCCGAGGCTTCACAAGCTGCGGCCAGAGCGTGAAACAAGCCGTTATCTTTTTGGGAGCCTGGGGCGGCGGTCAGACGACCAGCCCAAGCCTCCTCACGAGCTAGGCAGTGCCGCTGTTGCCATAGACCGAAACGTGCACGTGATCCATGTGGTTGGCAGTCGGTGAACCGCGGTCTGACATCGACCGCCAACCCTCAGAGCTCCGCTGCACCGTCCATATCTGCTGGCGGTAAATGACCTCCATCACTCCCAAGCTCCTGGCATTGGCTCGCACCCACTTCGCGAGATCCCACCCGACCGACGAGTCGGAGATCATGCAGTCGAGAGCTCGACCCTCCCCGTGGAATCCACTCGAGGACCGCACCCCTAGGAAGCTCCTGACCTGGGGGTAGCGATGGCACACGGCTCGGTGGACTCTGATTGCGTCAGGAGTGAGGCCGTCTTCGACCGAGGATCCTGACGGGCAAGGAGCTCCGGATATGCCACCGCTTCCGCTGCTATTGCTGCTGATGGCTGTGGTGGACTTTGGCTTCGTGTCGGACAAGTACTGGTTCTTCACCCAGCGACCCTTGCCGCGGTAGGAGATGTAACGGAATCCGTTGCTGATGGTCCTGGTGACCGACAGCTTGGTTCCCTTGCTGACTGTCCCCACCACAGACGAGTCAGCACTCGGCTGGGTCCGAACGTTCAGCTGAGTGGTTGCGTACTTGCTATCGACCACCTTCAGCGACAGCTTCGGAGTCATCGTCTCTGAGGCAGATGCCTTCGGCTTAGCTACCGAGGCGATCTTGACAGGCGCTCGGGTGACGCGCCGGCTCGGCTCCCGTGTGCGCTCACTTGTCCCACTCGGAGACGACTCAACCGACACCGTTGTGGCTGGTGCTGGATAGGCAACCTGCGGGCCATCACCTGGCATAACCGCTCCCGCCACGCCGACGCCCAGCGCGGTTACCACTGCCGTCGGAATCGCTATTCGTGCTACGCGCGCCGCAAGCGGCGGCCGCATCGCCCTGCGCGGGCGCGGTCTAGACACGTGTTCTCACTCCCCCGATAAAAATGAGACCAAAGCGTTATCTCCCGGAGGAGTCTAAGCAGTCAGATCACGATTCCCCAACCCCAACCCAAGGTTTGGACGGATTTTTTTTCTTCCGAAGACGAGATTGAGCCAGAGGCGCCCGGAGCTAGGGACGAATGACTGCCGCTAGTGATCTTGCGGCCGGCCATTCACCTTCGCTCCGGTATCCCACGCAGCGCGGGATGTTTGCGCCGCACATGGCGTGCATGCCATGCACAGCACGAAGAGCCTGGGTACAGCCTCGAAAACTCTCCGAGATTTGCCGCAAGTGCTGCCGCGAGATCCAGCTAAGGCACAGCCAAAGTCATCGTTCCGTTACCTTGCCCGGCCTCGTCGAGGTAACGGCCGCCAGGTCGCCCGCGGGCACATCTTTCGCGTCCCCTGGTTTTGCATCACGGCTGGACCTGATTGGGCCCAAAATCCCCTGTTTCGGGTGACTTGTGATGCGAAATCAGGGGCCCTGTCGATTCAGGGCTCCCACCGTTGCGCGATCGGTACGCCCGCCGGTGCGCGCGGCGCTCGCGGACTGCGCTTGTAATCCGACACGAAGCGGTTGTCGCCGATCCAGAATCGCCAGGGCCGATCTGCCTCAACAGAGACGCCGACTCGTGGGCCAACCATGATCATCTCCGGTTCCCTGGCCGGAACCTCGAGCGTCACCGGTCCGCCGCCAAGCAGGTCGCAGCCTTTGTGATCAGCATGCAGGCCAAGTGCCTGGCAAAGCCGCCCTGGACCGCGAGCAAGATCACGGTCGGTCGCCCGTCCCCGTCGCGACCTGGCGACGTCGAGGCCCTCGACCACTTCGCCGGCCCGCATCAACACTCCGCAGCCGACTCCCTCCGGCCCGCAGCTGATGTTCCCGGCCCAGTGCATGCCGTAGGTGAAGTACAGGTACAGGTGGCCAGGAGGGCCGAACATCACCGCATTGCGAGGGGTACGGCCGCGATAAGCGTGCGATGCCGGATCAGTGGCGCCGTCGTACGCCTCGAGCTCGGTGAGCCGGATTGCCACCGGTCCGTGCGCTATCACCGCGCCCAGCAGCCGGGGTGCCACCTGATCGACCGGCTGGTAGAGGTCTGCTCTCACCTGAGGACCTCGACAGTTCCTGCGGTCCCGTCCACCCGGACGCGATCTCCAGTCTTGAGGCGCATGGTGGCGTTGCCGCAACCTACGACCGCGGGAATGCCAAGCTCCCGCGCGACGATCGCGGCGTGGGAGAGCGGCGCGCCAACGTCGGTGATCACCGCAGCCGCGCGCGGAAACAGCGGGGTCCACCCAACGTTGGTGATCGTGGTGACCAGTACCTCGCCGGGCTGCAATGCGGCACTGTCAGCCGCATCCTTGAGCACCCGGACCGGCGCCTCCACGACCCCCGCCGACCCGGGAAAGCCGCGTACGGCGACATTGGCTTCGCCTGCGCCGCCTTCGATGAAGATGTCCGCGCGCCGGTTGGGATCAGCTGCCCACACGTAAGGGTTGAAGGTGCCGCGGATCAGCGCTGGGTACTGCGGCAACGCAGTGTAGGCCTGGTAGGCGGCGCGACGACGGTTGATCAAGGTCGAGCTGATCGTCTCTCCCTGCAGGACCCGAACGATCTCAGCCTTGTCGAGAAAGAAGATGTCCTCACCCAACCCGGTGAGCTCACCGGCCTGACGGGCGTACGCACGCAGCACCCAGAAGTACCTGATCACTTCCGATCGGGCCCGCTCCCGGTCCCGGGAGATTTTGGCCCAGCGTTGCAATTGGTGGTGCAGGCTCCTGGCTTGCACCGGGCGGCGCTGCTCCAGCTCCGCCCAAGCCTGTTTGCGCTTCTCCTCTTGGGCATCGAGCATGTCCCGATAGCTGGTCGCCGACGTCGCGCGTGCCGCGAGCTGCATGTCGATCCAGCTGGGATCCTCGCCAGGTCGCGGCAGTGAGATCTCGAATTCGTGCGGTCCGCGGTGGCCATAACGCCGATTGAATGTGTCGCGATCGATCTCACCAGCCGCAAGCCGTTCCAGGCCATCGAGTAGCCCGAGGCTCGCCAGCTGCCCGGCCTGTCCGCCCAGCCCGGCCGTCAGGGCATTCGCCGCTGCATCGCCGAGAAGGCCCTGCAACCGTTTTCGGGTGGTGACGAACGAGGCTCCACTGGACCGAGTCGCCGCAGACAACATCCAGCTCACTCGATGGAACTCAGGACTGAGCACTTCGGTCCACAGCTCCGCGAGAGCGAGCGGTGAGGAAACCGCTGCGATCTCGGCGCGCCGGCGATCACAGAGTGCGGGATGCGCAGCCAGATAGGCATCCAACACTCGTGCGTCGCGGCGGGCCTCACCGAGCACGTGCAAGGCCATCGGAAGCACCGCGCGGATGATGTCTCGCCAGCGTGCCCGGACCGGAGGTATCTCGAGGTCATCCGGCAGTTTTCCGAAGACTTCCTCGGACAGATTGCGATAGCGCTGCTGGTTGACACCCACTGCGGCCGACAACGTCATCATCACGCTGAGGTTGAGGTAGATGCGCCCGCCGATTCGGCCGTAGCCGACGTACGGCGGGATGGACGCGGTTGCCATCGCGTCGGTCAGAAAGACCTGCACCATCGACCAGGTCGCCGGCGTCATCACATCAGGAATGGCCTCGCCGACGTTGGTATTGGTCCACAAGAAGTCGCCGGAGCGGCTGTCGTTCCAGGGATCAGGGTGGATCGCGCTGGTGATCGGCCTGGCCTGCAGCAGGAAAAGTTGATCACCCGTACGGCACCACTCGATGTCCGCGGGAGCCTTGCAGAGATCCTCGACCATGAGAGCAAGATCAACCAGCTGCAGCGCTTGCGATTCGCTCAATGCGGGCGCGTTCTGCAGCCGGTTCGGCACCGGCTCCGCAGCCGCACCGCCATCACTGAGTCGGGTCATGACCGTTTTCGAATTGATCACGGTTCGCGTGATCAGCCGTGACGTGCGGTCGACAATGATCGTGTCGGGAGTTACCTGCCCGCCAACGACCGCCTCGCCAAGCCCCCAGGCAGCATTGATCTCGATCATGGTGTCGTCGCCGGTCACCGGATCGGCGGTGAACGCGATCCCCGACGCCTCTGCGTCGATGAGTTCCTGCACCACGACGGCAATGCTGATCTTGTCGGACTTGATCTGGTGTTGGGCTCGATAGCTGATGGCGCGGGCGGTCCACAGCGAGGCCCAGCAGCGGCGTACGGCCTTCAGAAGTTGATCATTCCCAGAAACATTGAGAAATGTCTCCTGCTGACCAGCAAAGGACGCCTCCGGCAGGTCCTCGGCGGTCGCAGAGGAACGCACGGCTACCTGCGGCGAACCAATCCACTGGTAGGCACCCACGATGTCCGTAGCTAGCGCCGGCGGAATCTCCTTGCTGGTGATCAGCGCTGCAATGCCGGACGCCGCCTGGTCAGTTGCCTGACTTGCCGGATCGCGCACGGTGGCCAGCTGCGCCTTGATCGGGTCCTCGAGATCGTTCTCGACGACGAAATCGTCGTACGCCGCTGTGGTGATGTGGAATCCGTCCGGTACCGGCAATCCGGCCGACGCCAACCGTGCCAGGGACTGGCCCTTGCCACCGATCTCAGAGAGGCCGAGGCCCTCGTCGTCGAGCGTGCGGATGTAGGTTGCGGCCACGGGTCGCGGTGCTAGTCGACGCTGATCCACTCTCCGCTCGCCGCCGACCGCAGCATCGCGTCGCAGATTTCGGCCGCCCGAGCTCCGTCCGAGAAGGTCGGCAGGCCCTCCGGGACCTGGCCAGTGCCGTCGTGGGCGTCGACTGCAGCGTAGGAGTCGGCGACATAGTTTTCGAAGCATTGGGCGTAGCCCTGAGCGTGACCGGCGGGCAGCGTGGAGAGCCGTCGCTGCTCAGCGGAGCCGTGGTTGGGATCACGAACCAGCAGCTGGGAGCCCGCCTCTTGTCCGATCCAGAGCTGTTCGCCAAGCTCTTGATCGAAGACTGCGCTCTGGTGCATGCCGTCCACCTCTATCCAGAGGCGGTTCTTGCGACCGGCGCTCAGCTGGCTGATCACCGCGGAGCCGGCGATGTCGTTGGCGGTGCGGAACATGATCAAGGCGCTGTCTTCGGTTTGCACATCCACCAGCGGCGCGTCGCTCTCCACGGCGCTCATGGTGGCGGCAGTTGAGGCTGGCCGTTGCTTGATGGTGATGGAGGTGGTGGCAACAAGTCGGGCGATCCGGTCACCGGTAACCCATTCCATGAGATCGCACCAATGTGAGCCGATGTCGCCAAAGGCTCGGGACGGTCCGCCCGCTTTGGGATCGACCCGCCAGCTGGTGGCCCTGGGGTTGAGCAGCCAGTCCTGCAGATAGCTGCCGTGAATCAGGTTGACCCCGCCGAACTCCTCCGCTCCCACTCGATCTCGCATCTCGCGCACCATCGGATGGAACCGGTAGGCGAACGGGATGGTGTTGACCACACCGGCATCCTCGGCAACTTTGGCCGCGAGCTGTGCATCCTCCAGGCTGACTCCGAGAGGCTTCTCGCAGAGCACATGTTTGCCGGCCTCCATCAGTGCCACTGCGTACGGAACGTGGGAGGCGTTCGGCGTGCAGACGTGCACGATCTCCGCCTTGCTCTCGGCAACTTCCTCGATGCTGCCGTACGCCTGCTCGACTCCCCAGGCCCGGGCGACCTCCCGGGACCGCTCCGAGCTGGAGGCCATCACCCCGAGAACCTCAGCTCCTGCCAGCACCGCAGCACGCCGGTGCACCTCGCCGATCATGCCGGCACCTAGAATCGCTACCCGCTTCGCCTTCTCAGCCACCATGCCGGAAAGATTAGTTCCGGCCATTCGCGGACTGCCACCGACCGTGCAAAATGACCGTGTGACCGCGGCTCGAATCCTGGTGGTTGAGGACAGCAACGCCATTCGGGTGCCGGTGGTCACAGCGTTATCCGCCCAAGGTTTCGAGCTCGCCTCGGCCGCTGACGGAAGCGACCTGGAAAAACTGCTGCCGTCCTTCGCGCCCGATCTGGTGATCTTGGATGTGATGCTGCCAGGCCGCGACGGCTTCCAGTTGCTCCAGGTGGTACGACGGACCAGCACCGCGGCGGTGTTGATGCTGACGGCTCGGGACAGCCTCACCGACCGGCTACACGGGCTGACTGGCGGCGCCGACGACTATTTGATCAAACCCTTTGCTATGGCGGAGCTGGTGGCACGGATCCACGCAGTGCTCCGGCGCAGCCGACCCGGCGGCAGCTCGATCTCCATCGACGACCTTGTGATCAACGACGACGCGACGCTGGTGCAGCGGTGTGGAGAGTCACTCGACCTGACCGATACCGAGCGGCGGCTGCTCGGCTATCTCGCCGCCCATCGAGACAGAGTGGTGAGCAAAACCCAGATACTGACCGCGGTCTGGGGCTACGACGGTTTCGATGAGAATGTGGTCGAGGTACACATTTCCTCGTTGCGTCGCAAGCTCGAGGCGGGCGGCCGCTCCCGACTCGTGCACACCGTACGGGGGCGTGGCTACATCCTCGGAATACCAGCGTGACCCAACACGGGCGGCCGGCGACGGCAGCCGAGAACCGGTTGAGTACTGTCTCGCTCAGACTCCGCGTCACCGCCGCAGTGATGATCGTCCTTGCAGTGATGTTGATCATGCTCAGCATCGCGGTCAATGCGATCTTCATCGCGCAGTCCAATCGGAACCTCGACGCTCTGCTCGCCGGCCAGGCGCAACTCGCACGACAGCTGGCGCGATCGGGAAGCGGGCCGCAGCAGATCGTGAACCGGGTGCAGGCCGGCGGGGTACAGGCCCACTTGGTGCTGCGGAACGGAAGTGAATTCGGCGCGCCAATCGCCAGCGGCGCCGCGATCAAGACAACCACCATCATGCTCAATGCGCCGAACCGAGTGGATGGCGCAAGCCTCACGCTCGCGGTCGACGCGGCGCTTGTCTCAGAAGCGCGGCGTACGCTGCGCCGAGTACTGATGATCACTGCGGTGATCGCATTGGTGGTCAGTGCGGTGCTTGTCGCCGCAGCGGTCCGGGTTGCCTTGCGGCCGCTCGACTCGATGGCTGCGCTCGCCAAGACGATCAGCCAGGGCAACCGTGGTTACCGGCTGTCGCCGACTCGGACAGACACCGAGCTCGGCCAGACTGCGCAGGCCTTCGATGAGATGCTGGACGAACTCGAGGGCGCAGAGACACGAGCGCAACAGGCGGAAGAGCGTACTCGGGCTTTTCTCGCGGATGCGGCGCACGAGCTGCGAACTCCGATCGCCGGCGTTCAGGCTGCGGCCGAAACGATGCTGCACCACGATGATCAGCTCACTCGTGAGGAGCGGCAGCACCTGCAGGCATTACTCGTACGGGAGGCTGAGCGGGCCGGCGCTCTCATCTCGGACCTGCTGACCGCTGCCCGGCTGGACGCCGGAATCGATCTTGATCTTGCTCCAGTCTCGCTACGGACGCTGGTACACGGCGAGATCGATCGAGTGCGGCTGCTTCATCCGGAGGCAACCGTGACGATGAGCGGACCGGAGGTCATCGCCCACGCCGATGCCGCCAAGGTCAGCAGCATCCTCCGCAACGTGATCGACAACGCGATGCGCGCTGCCGGACCCCAGGGCGAGGTGCATGTGGTAGTACGCGAGCAAGATCAGCTTGCAATTGCCGAAGTCTGGGACTCTGGGCCTGGAGTCCCGCCATCAGAGCGAGAGCGGATCTTCCAGCGGCTGGTACGACTTGATCATGGTCGGGCAGGAGATGCCGGCGGCTCCGGTCTTGGTTTGGCGATTGCGCGCGGTTTTGCCCGGGCGCACGGCGGAGATCTCACATGTGAGGAGCCCCACGGAGTCGGCGCACTGTTCCGGCTGGTGCTTCCGCTGGAACCGCGACAAGCGGGAGTCCGCTAGTGCCGCCACTCCGCGTTGGTTACTTGGTCTCCGCATCGTCTGCAGCTGATGCCACGTCCAAGCAAACGATGCGGAGTGAGATCAGGAGCGGGGAATCTCGAGGCGGACGTCGCCAAGACCTCGAGCAACGAGGAACGTGCCGCCGGATGGGGCCTCCCAGCCAGAGGCCACTTCGTTCCACAGCCGGAATGCGCGCGGATCACAAGCGACTGCGACCGTACGCTCCTCGCCGGGCACGATTTCGTCGGCGATGGCATAACCCACGAGCCGTACTGTGGCAGATCCCTCAGGCAGCCAGTAGACCTGAACCACCTCGGTCGACGGGCGCTCAGCCGTGTTGGCGAGGATCACGGTGACCAACTCTCCGTCACTGCTGCGCCGCTGCTCGGCGGAGCGATAGTCCCAAACCCCCCAGCCGAGCCCAGCACCAAACCAGAAAGCCGGCTCCACCCCGGATCGGTACCACCCGCGATAACCCATGTGCGTGCCCTCGGCATAGTCCAAAGCGCCGTCCTCGGGCCTGACGTTCCAGGCCGGGCCATCGCCGTCGGCTGCCGGGAAGGTGGTCACCAGGCGACCGGTCGGCTCGGTCTTGCCCAGCAAGACGTCAGCGACCGCGTCACCACCTTCCTGCCCAGGTAAGCCGATCCACAGCACGGCATCCACCTGGTCCAGCCACGGCATCAGTACCGGGGTCGCCGAGTTGATCACTACCACGGTACGCCGAGCGGCAGCCGCGATCGCCCGCACAAGATCATCCTGACGCCCGGGCAGTGCCAACGTGGTCTTGTCAAGGGCCTCTGTCTCCTGCTCCGCGGTCAGGCCGACGACAACAACCGCTGGCTCGGCATCCCGAGCCGCTTGCGCCGCTGCTGTGATCAACTGATCATCAGGGTGAGCCACCGGCTGGACTATCAGCCCGGCCAGGGAGATTCGTTGGGAGATCACCAGCCGAGCCACCAGGATCCGGCCTGGCGCCGCCTCGACCACCTGAGTCCAGCCGGGCGGCGCCATAAAGCCCACCTCCCGGGGCTCGCCGGGCAGCAGGGCGGTCGCAAACGCATACGTCTCCTGGCCGTAGCTCAGCGTCCACTCACCGATACCGCGTACGCCGACGAGCAGCGGAGTGCCGGGAGGCGCAACCAGCTCTGCGGAAAGCTCGAGGAAGCTCGCTCCCTCGTGCGGTCCACTCGTCATGCCGAGCAGAACCTCGGCGACTTCGCTGCTTGTGGATGCCAGTTCGGCCCCCGAGCCATCGAAGCTGGTGATCCGCATGCCTGGCCGGCCGGTATGCGGATCGATGATCGACTCTGGGGAAGCAGCGGTCGGATTGTGGCGTACCGCGACGCCGTCCAGTATCTGCACTCGGCTGGCGCCGAGCGCTTCAGTCAGCCCGTCTGCGATCGAAATCTGATGCGGTGGCCGCACTGCAGCTGAGCCCCCGCCCTGGAGTGTCGTATCCAAAGCGTGTCGCCCGATCAACACCAATGGCGAGTCATCGGTGATCAGGGAATCGGTTAGCGGGAGTATGTCCTGGCCTTTGAGCAACACCATCCCGGCCGTTGCCAGGTTTCGCAAGCTCAGCCTCATCGGAGCTGACCCAGGCTCGACCAGCGGACCAAGTTCGGCTGTCTGCTCGGCTGGGATGCCCTGCAGCGCGACGACTCGTCCGGCCAGTCGCAGCAGTCGGGTCAGATGATCATCGATCGCTTCTGCTGCCACAGCACCGGAACGTACGGCTGCCACGAGCTGATCACCCCACGGCCCAGCTGGGCCCGGCATCACCAGATCCAGGCCACCGTTCGCGGCCGGCGCAGCAGTCTTGGTGGCGCCCCAGT
>DATHIJ010000226.1:0-3990 GCA_035489975.1 Propionibacteriaceae bacterium
CGCAGTCTCTTCAAGCTGCTGCCCGACAGATTCGTCAGGCCCGACGGCCGCCAACGCCAGGTGCCAAGCTCTTCTGTCGACATCGACCTGTCCGGCGAACACATTGCCGAGTACTCGATGCGCGTGACGACGTTCAGCATCGGTGGCCGCCTGATAGATCGCTGACCGCAGCAACGGATGACGGAACTCAAGCTGCCCGGATTGGATGCTGATCAGCTCGGCCCTCTCGGCCGGGGTGAGCGCGGCGGCCGGAACACCTAACTCCATCGCCGCCGCCAGCACGGTAGCCAGACGGGACGTCTCGTCGGCGGCCGCTAACAGCAATAGGCGTTGGGTGTCTTCAGGAAGGCGTCTGACCCGCTCGCCGAAAATGCGCTGCACCGCACGAGTCATCGGCAACGGCCATGGCAAGGGTTCTCGACCGGAGAGCTGGCCTGGAGTGATCAGAGAGGGAAGCTCGACCAGCGCGAGCGGATTGCCACCGGTTGCCTCGATGAGACGGGCACGTAGCTCGGGAGGAATCGAGACACCAGCGTGCTGGGCGAGGAGCTCGCCACCGGCCTCCACGTCCAGCCCGTCAACGTGCAGTTCGGGCAGCCCCGGTGCGTCGAACGGGCGAACGTCACCATCCCGGGCGGCGAATAACAGGGCGATCCGGTCTGCCTCGACTCGGCGGGCCATAAATTCGAGCGCGCTGGCCGAGGCGTCATCGAGCCATTGCGCGTCGTCGACGACGCAGAGCACAGGCGATCCGGTAGCCAACTCGTCGAGCATTCCCAGGAGGGCGACGGACACCAAGAAGCGATTGTCTTGGCTGTTCGCGCTCAGACCCAACGCTGCAGCCAGTGCCTGCGCCTGCGGCTCCGGAAGTCGATCGAGGCGGCTGAGCACAGGTCGTAGCAGCTGGTGCAGCGCGGCAAAGGGCAGCTCAAATTCCGACTCGACGCCGGTGGTGCGGAGGACACGCATTCCGGTGGCGTGCGCGATGGCGTCATTGAGCAGCGCGGACTTGCCCGCGCCGGGTGGGCCGCGCAGAACCAATATGCCGCCGATAGCGGCGCGTGCGCTCTCGAGCAGTTCGGTGATCGTGGACCGTTCGGCGTCCCTTCCGTAAAGCATCAGATCAGAAGCCTCGAGGTTGCATGCGCCGCCGGCCGTTCCGGCACTGGACATGATGGTCAAGCCTCATGATCGTCAAGCTTCATGATCGTCAAGCCCGCGGATGAGGCACTGACCGTCGGCGCCATCGGTTCCATACCTGGCGATTTCGCCGGTTCGAACGTGACACCCGGCCAATAACGTGAATTGTCCACTGGTTGGGAGGTCACCAATGGCTGCCGACATTGAGTTCATGAACCGGATATTCCACGCCGCGCTCCGTCGGGACCTGGAACGCGCGAGCAACGTGCTGGCCGACGCTGACGATCACTCGCGGCCGGAGCAACGGTTGGCGCTCGCCGAGCATGTTGGCTTGGTCCTCGACCTGCTCCACCATCACCACACCGGGGAGGATACGGGGCTCTGGCCGCTCGTGCGACGCCGCGCCCCCGATCTTGGCACGCAGCTGGACACCATGGAGGCCGAGCACGCCTCCGTCGCCGGCGCGATCGTTTCGACCCGGGCGGCCGCGCGCCCGTATGCGACGACGACCGATCCGGTAGCCATCGGTCACCGGCTGCAGCTGGCCCTCTCGGAACTCAGTGACGTGCTCCTGCCCCACCTGGACCACGAAGAGACCGAAGTGATGCCCCGCGTGATGCGGGCTCTCACAAACCGGGACTGGTCGGCCTTGTCTCGCGGCGAACTCCGGAGCTGGAATTCACTCGCCCTTGTGGGCACCGGGTTGGTTTGGATGGCCGACGGTCTGAACCAGACGCAACGCGCCCTGTTCAACCAACAGGTTTCGCCGATCTTTCAGTGGCTGGTCGACAAGCGATACGGTCCGTCGTACCGGCGCCGGACGGCTCTGGCTTTCGGGGCTGCTAGCGGGGGTCCAAACCTTCCGCAAAAACGGTGATGTGTATGTGGTTCTTGTGGTTGGCCGAATCACTGCCGCGGTCAGCCATGAAGCGCCAGCCCTCACTGTCGCGTGTGATGTTCCAGATGTGCTGGTTCCAGATCACGTAGTTGATCCCGAGCGACCTCGCGTTCGCCTTCGCCCAGGCCGCAGCTTCGGCACCAAGTGCCTTTCCAGAAGCCGACCGGTAGTTAGGAATCATGCAGTCCAGAGCGCGACCCTGCTCATGGTCCGGGATCACCGATGGGCGCACACCGCCGTACACCGTGATCTGGGGGAATCTCGCCCGCATGGCTCGATGGACCTTGATCGCGTTCGGCTTGAGCCCTCGCTCGACAGCAACCCAGCTTGATGGTATTGAGCGGGGGGCTGACTTTGAAAGGTATTTGGCGGTCACCCAGCGGGCGGCCTTGTCGAAGATGATCTGCCTCCGGCCGTTCTTGACGACCGCAGTGATCTTGAGCTCGGTGCCCCGCGGCACCTCCGTGATCAGGCGGTATCTGTCGGCGTACGTCGAGCGGATGTTCAGCGTCGCGGTGGCGTACCGGGTTCCGATGATCTTGGGCAGCCTGGGTGGGGACGGCAAGTTGCTGGTCAGCTTCGTGAGATATCTCGCTGTCACCCAACGGATTCGACCTTTGTAGATGATCTGCGCACGGCCGTTCTGAATGGCCCCGGTGACCGAAAGCGCAGTGCCTTTCTTGACCTCGGTGACGGTCCGGGAGTTCGGCCCGCTCGTGGTACGGATATTGAGATCTGCCGTTGCCACTCGCTTGCCGATGATCGCCGGCCGTCCGTACATCGAGCTGACCAAATACTGCATGCTCGACCAGCCGGTGGATCGGCCGTTGACTAGCTCGGCCCACCCGCGTGCGGTCTTGCCGGTCATGGTTACTCGAGCCCCGCCCTTGAGGACCTTGATCACCCGGTAGGAGAGGCCTGGCCCCGTGCGAAGGTTGAGTGCAGTGGTGGTGACCTTGACCGAGCCGGGGCCGATTCGCAGCGGCGGCGGCAAGTGTCTGCCCTTGGTGAGGTATCTGCTCGCCACGTATGCGGTCGAGCCATCGTATTTGATCTTGGTCCAGCCCTGAGAGCTGCTGATGGCCGTTACCGTCTGTCCTCGGAAGAGGCCACCGAGGATGTCGGTCGTGGTGCTGGGGCCGGAACGGATGTGGACGCCGACGGTTGCGGTCATCTGCGTTGTTGCGCTGGCCGTCTGGGGCCACATCAGACTCAAGATCACACCGACGGCGAGGAGAGTAGCGGCGGCTCGCGCCTTGATCACGTTTCTGCGCATGGTTGCCTCCGACCAAAGCACCTGGATCACCTGAGTCACATGAGTCACATAAAACTCAAACTGCGCAGAACTTTAATCTCGTCACAACTGTAACTGCAAGACCTGAGTTCACACTTCGGGCATGGTGCAAGTCGACACGCGGAACCGATGATGAAAACTTCATCGATGTAATTCGCTGGGGTTGGAAGGAGAATCTCCGCTAGCTCGCGTCTAGGCTGCCCCTGTGGGAACCGGTGCCGGGCTACGCGCGGCCGATTCGGCGTGGCGGATGGCGATGCAATGAGCCCTCCCGGAATGGAGATGTCCGCCGAAGAGTTCGAGATGCACGTGGCGGACGCCCTGGATGGAATTCCGGAGGAGTTGGCTGCTCTGGTCGACAATTGTGTGATCTTGGTGCAGGACTATCCGCCACCGGATCTACCTCACACGCTCGGACTCTATTCAGGTGTGCCACTGACCGAACGCGGCGAGTCCTACACCGGCCTGCCTGACCACATTTTGATCTTCCGGTATCCGATCTTGGCGATTTGTGACACGCACCAGCAGGTCATCGACGAGATCAATATCACCGTGGTACACGAGATAGCCCATCACTTCGGGATCGACGATGATCGGCTGCACGAACTCGGCTACGACTGACTCTTAACTCCTAACTCCACCGACTTGTCAGAATCTG
>DATHIJ010000227.1:0-5182 GCA_035489975.1 Propionibacteriaceae bacterium
CAATCTCGGATCCCATCAAGGTCAAAGTCAGCGGTGGGGAATCGTTTGAGATCACCCCGAGGATGCTCGCCGGGTCGATTTCCTTTGTTCATCGAGACAGCACCCTGGTCCCCGTACTCGACGAAAAAGGGCTACGGCGCAACGCCAATCCGGCTCTCAAGGGAGTCGAGCTGATCGAGCCGAGGAACGCCACGGTACGACTGGTGAATGGCAGGCCAAGAGTGATCCCTGCCGTCAATGGCACAACCATTAGGGCCGATAACCTGAAGAAGGCGGTCGAACCGGTGTTGATCAAGCCAGCGGCCGAGCGGACGGTCAGCGTACAGCTCACGGGGGACAAAGCAGACTTCTCCACACAGGATGCAAAAAATCTTCGGATCAAGCAGGTGACCGGCCAATTCACGACTAATTTTCCGTATCTCCCGTACCGCAATATCAACATCGGCCGGGCTGCGGCGTTGATCAACGGCACTCTGCTCAAGCCGGGTGACATCTTCTCCTTGAACCAGACCGTGGGTGAGCGAACCAAGGCCAACGGCTTCACCGAGGGTTACATCATCAAGGACGGCAGGTTCCGCAAGGAGCTCGGCGGTGGCGTCTCGCAGAGTGCGACAACCACGTTCAATGCCATGTTCTTCGCCGGACTGAAGGACGTTGAGCACAAACCACACGGTCTGTTCATCGACCGCTACCCAGCAGGCCGGGAGGCCACTGTCGCTTGGCCCAGCCTCGACCTCAAGTTCCAGAACGACACCAAGTACGGCGTGTTGGTGCAGGCCTACATCGTCAGGGGAACATCAAGCCATCAGGGATCGATCACAGTAAGGATGTGGTCGACCAAGACCTACGACAAGGTAGTGGCCACCAGTCCGATCAAGTCGAATTTCACGACCGGGCGCGACATCAAGGACGACTCGAAGGATTGCGAGGCGACGAGCCCGGTGCAGGGTTTTGATGTCCGATACCAGCGGCTGTTCTATCAAAACGGCTCGGTCGTGCGTCGGGAGAACTTCAGCTGGCGCTATGCACCGACCGCCCGGGTCATCTGTGAGAAACCTCCAGGTGGTTGAGTTGCCGCCAGAAGGCATCGCGTGCGTCACCGCGCAGGGGCTAAATAGAGGTAACTGTGGTGAGGGACGAAGCCAAGACGGCGGTAAGCGGCAATGGCCGGCTCGTTGACGGTAGCCACCTGAAGGTAGGCGTAGCGCGCGCCCTGACGAGCCGCCCAATGCCCGAGTGCAGCTATCATCGCCGTCGCCAGGCCCCGTCGGCGGTGATCAGAATGGGTCCAGATCGAGGCCACTCCTAGCCAGTTGTCGTTTTGGTGCCCTCGCGCTATCGCGACAAGCTCGGGCCCCTGGTCGGTTACGGCCGCGAAAGCTCGGGGAGGGTTGCCGTTCAAGATCATCCGGACAATGTCTCGATCGGCCGAGTTGGGCCTGCTGCGTTGATAGGCCTCCTCCCAGCTGGGCTGCAGGGTCTCGGTGATCTTCGCTGCGGACTCTACTGGTCGACCCTCCAAGAAGTCGGCCAGACGGCTGGTCAAGACAGCTGTCGGCTGGTCGGCGCTCACCCAACCCAAGCGTCGCAGTGCGCGCTCCTCAGATGAACCTTCGATGACTTGAGCCAGGGGAGGGATGTCATGGATGACCGCGAAATCGATGATCTGCTCGGCGGCCTGCTGGATCGACATGCCAGGATCGCCGACCGCGTGGCATGAGTTGGCGCGCCGAGTGAAGCCGCCTGCGCTGCGGAGGGTCCACTCACCCAGAGGCTCGCGCCAGGCCAACCAGCCGTGCAATGCGTGTCGCTGCACGTGCTCGGCTGAGATCCGCCGCGGGTGGGGTCCGCTGGCCGCCGCAGGACCACGTCGGGCGGCAATGATCACGGATCGCTCAATTACCGTTACCGTCGGAACGGCGGTCACCAGTCGTACCGAAGTCGGGTTGAGGGCCTCGATCCAGCCAACGACGTCCGTGGCTGAACCGTCGGGCAACTGAAATCTGACTACCCAACGCTCGCCCGGGTGCGCCGCGGCCAGCGGGTCGCCATTCCGACCAGCCACCAGCCCCGCCTTTCTGGATGGACCTCAGTAACGATTAATGCCGAGACGCGTGATACTAGGCGATGAGTATCGCGTTGCTCGCCGTGGCGACGACGCACAGGTAAATCAAGGAGCGACATCCGTGACGTATGTCATTGCGCAGCCATGTGTGGATCTGAAGGACCTTGCCTGCGTTGAGGAATGCCCGGTCGACTGCATCTACGAGGGTAAGCGGATGCTCTATATCCACCCTGACGAATGTGTCGACTGCGGCGCGTGCGAGCCAGTGTGCCCAGTAGAGGCGATCTTTTATGAGGATGACACGCCAGAGGAGTGGAAGGAGTACTACAACGCCAATGTTGACTTCTTCTCCGACCTCGGATCGCCAGGCGGCGCCGCCAAGCTTGGTCTGATTGAGAAAGATCATCCGCTGATTGCCAGCTTGCCCCCGCAAGAGCACGACGAGTAGGCCGTGTTGACGGAGGTTCCGCCGCGACGAGACACGACACTGGCAGCGGAGCTCCCTGACTTTCCCTGGGACACGATCGCAGCTCCCAAAGCGACCGCTCAGGCGCATCCCAGCGGCATCGTCGATCTTTCGATCGGGACACCGGTCGACCCAACACCGGAGCTAGCGATTCGGGCGTTGTCCCGGGCGGCCAACAGTCCGGGCTACCCGCTCACTGCTGGCACAGCAGCCTTGCGTCAGGCAATTGCGTCCTATCTGACACGGCGCTGGGGGGCCGTGGGACTGGCTCCTGATCACACCCTGCCGGTCATCGGCACGAAAGAACTCGTGGCCTGGCTCCCGACGTTGCTCGGTCTCGGTCCCGATGATCTTGTGGTGTATCCGACGATGGCCTATCCGACCTACCTGGTTGGCGCCAAGATCGCAGGATGTCGCGCAATCGCCTGCGACAACCTTGATCAGCTTGGAGACGCCCGGCCGGCGTTGATCTGGATCAATTCGCCATCGAACCCGACCGGTCAGATACTCGACGCTGAGGCGCTCAAGCATCGGGTGACCTGGGCCCAGGAGCGTGGGTCGCTGGTCGCCTCGGACGAGTGCTACGGGGAGTTCGGCTGGGAGGCTGAACCGATCTCTGTGTTGCACCCCTCGATCAGCGGTGGTCGACACGACGGGCTGCTGGCCGTGAACTCGCTCTCCAAGCGCTCCAATCTCGCGGGTTACCGCGCAGGCTTCGTCGCCGGTGATCCAGGGGTGGTGGCGGATCTGCTCCTGATTCGCAAGCACGCCGGGATGCTCGTTCCTCGTCCAGTTCAAGAGGCGATGATCGATCTGCTCGCTGATCATGATCATGTCGAACAGCAGCGGAGGAGGTATCTGAGGCGCCGTACGATGCTGCGGCCCGCGCTGGAAGCAGCAGGCTTCCGCGTCGAGCATTCGGAGGGGTCCATCTACCTGTGGGCCACCCGTGACGAGGACTGCCATGCCTCGGTGGAATTCCTAGCCCGCAAGGGCATCTTGGTCGCGCCAGGAGATTTCTACGGCACGGCCGCGAGGCTGCACGTACGGGTTGCGCTGACCGCTACCGACGAACGGGTCGCTGCGGCGGCTGCCCGCCTCAACGCCGACTTGTCAGACTCCAGCTGACCTATAGCCCCCTCAGATTCTGACAACTCAGCGCAGCGTGATTTCGACGCGCTCGTCCTTGAGCCTTGGAGAGGCCGCCTGCCATTCAGGGAGGTTGAGGTCTTGGGTTGCCCAGAGTCTGTTTCCGATCTTGACGGTTGTCACGCCGTAGAACTTGGCATTGGCCACCGCATAGTGCGCGTACGCCCAAGCGCGCCGCTCGCCACCAGCCCGGATGGTGATCACTGGGCCTTTGGCGGAGTCATCGATGTTGCCGAACGTGCGCTCCAACGCGCGACGCAACTCTTTGACATCTCCGGCCGCACCGGTCCGATCCAAACAGCTGAGTCCGGCGGGCGACTGGCCGGTCAGGGCGCTGGCGAGCACCCGGGCGTCGGCCTCATGATCACGGTACGCCTCCGGATACCCGCTGTTCTGCACCCTCTGTGCCACGTCGTTGATGTCATCGGTCTCCCAGTTGTCGATCTTGACGAGGGCGTCGTAGAACTTGCCGGTCGCATAGTAGGGATCCATCACTTGCTGCTTGGTACCCCAGCCCGCTGAGGGCCGCTGCTGGAAAAGCCCGAGCGAATCCAGGTCGCCATAGTCGAGGTTGCGGATCCCCGTTTCCTGATAAGCCGTGGCTAAGGCAATAGAGGCAGCACGAGGGGGTAGACCCCGGCGCACCGACACTCCCGCGATGATCGAGGCGAAGTGGGCCTGGTCGAGGTCGACCACAGTGGATCGGTTGGTGGCAGTCGCGACGCATCGCTGCTGTCCGAGGACCGGCTCGGTAAGGCCGCGATCACGCAGCCACCAGAAGATCCCGGCACCCGCAGCGATCAAGACGACGAACGCGATGGCGAGGCAGCCGATGGTTCTCGTTGTTCTGGAAAGCAAATGCGCTCAGTTCGCGTGCAGCTCGGCGTTCAACTCAACGCCGCTGCGTTGCCGACGACGCAGCTCGACAGCCCCGGTCACTGAGTTACGAATGAAGAGCAGCCCATTCTCACCGGACAAGGTACGGGCCTTGACCACCTCGCCGCCCGGCAGAGTGACTCTGGTGCCCGCCGTGACGTAGAGGCCCGCCTCGACAACGCAGTCGTCGCCCAACGCGATGCCGATACCTGCATTGGCGCCGAGCAGGCAACGCTCGCCAATCGAGATGACCTCGGTGCCACCGCCGGACAACGTGCCCATGATCGAAGCTCCACCGCCAACGTCGGAGTCGCGTCCAACCACCACACCCGCAGAGATTCGGCCCTCAATCATCGAGGAGCCGAGCGTGCCGGCATTGAAGTTCACAAAGCCCTCATGCATCACAGTCGTACCCTCGGCGAGATGCGCGCCCAACCGCACCCGATCGGCGTCACCGATCCGAACGCCGGTCGGAACCACGTAGTCGACCATGCGCGGAAACTTGTCCACGCCGTAGATGGTGAGATGTCCGCCGCGTGCCCGTAGCCGGGTGCGTACCCTCTCGAATCCCTCGATGGCGCATGGACCGGCCGAGGTCCAGACCACGTTCGGGAGCGAGCTGAAGA
>DATHIJ010000228.1:0-4174 GCA_035489975.1 Propionibacteriaceae bacterium
TGTCGCCGGCCTCGAGGGGCTCAGCGAGCTGGACCTTACGCCTGCCCGTGGGCTGCTGGGTGAAGCCGAGCTGGTCGGCGTCGTGCCGGCTTCACAGCTCAGCCAACCGTTGCTTGGTTTGCGCGGCATCACATCTCGTGCCGGTCGGGAAGCGGGTGTGGTCCCCGAGCTGATGCTCCGAACCGACGCAAACCTGGAAGCTTTCGCCCGGCGCGCCTCGGCGGCACATGCTGAATCGCCAGGGGCAGGTGCCTGCGGCGGCATAGGGTTCGCGGTGCTCGCGCTGGGCGGCAAGCTGAGCACTGGTCCGGCTCTCACGCTTGCTTCGGTCGCCGGTCAGGCGGCGCTACGCGGGGTCGATCTTGTTGTGACGGGATGCGCGATCTTCGACTTTGCGAGCCGCGGTGGCGGTGTGGTCGCCGCGATGGCCGAGGCTGCGGCAGCCACTCTCAGCCCTTGCATCGTGATCGCGGGCGAGGTGCTCATCGGGTCACGGGAAATGCGCACCATGGGTATCGAGGCGGGGTATGCAGTACATGAATCCCTGAGCGACCTCCCGCAGGAGGAGATCAGTGAAAAGGAGCTTGCTTCGACGGCTCGACGGGTGGCCCGGTCTTGGAGTTGGTGACGCGGCACACGTTCCTTCAGCTTTGACGCGTCAGCGAGCCGCTCTAGAATGGCAGCCATGACGGCAACCGAACAGACCTTCGACAGCCCCGCTGTAGCAACAGATGGCATCATCTTGACCGACGGGGCGGCAACCAAGGTCAAAGCCCTCCTGGAAGGCGAAGGTCGCGAGGATCTTGCGCTGCGCGTCGCCGTGCAGCCCGGTGGCTGCTCTGGACTGCGCTACCAGCTGTTCTTCGACGAGCGCAGCTTCGACGGCGATATCGTCAAAGTCTTCGGTGGAGTGGGCGTGGTCACCGACCGGATGAGCGCGCCGTACCTGATGGGCGCGACCATTGACTTCGTCGACACGATCGAGAAGCAAGGCTTCACCATCGACAACCCCAACGCGACTGGCTCGTGCGCCTGCGGCGACAGCTTCCACTGATCTGAACTTACGAACTCCCTGCCCGCGGGCAGGGAGTTCGTCTCTGTCAGGCCTCGCGCCGCACGATGAAACGCGGAGGATCTGAGGCGAGGAGGGTTTGTCCCCGCATCCGGCACCAAGCGGCGAGGTCGGGACCGGCCGCAGGGTCGTCCGCCAGCAACTCCAAGGTTGCACCCACGCTGACCTCACCGATGTGGCGCGCCAGCTCGATGATGGGTCGCGGGCACTTCATGCCGCGACAGTCGAGCGAGAGCCCGTCAAACGATGACGCGTTCACGATGCCTCCACAGTCGCGCGGATCCCTGCCACGATCGGCGGTAGAGCAGCCAGAAACTGACTGATCTCCGCCGCCGTCGTGGACCAGGTGAGCCCAATGCGTACGTTGCCGTGGGTCAGGGCTCCCATGGCCGCCAATACGTGCGAGGGATGTTCGCTGCTGGCGCTACACGCGGACCCGCTCGCGACAGCAAAACCGGCTTTGTCCAACTCCAGAGTCAGCGTCTCCCCGTCGACATAAAGCGCCGAGAATGTCAGGAGGTGCGGCACTCGACGGACCGGGTCCCCGGCCACATCCACATCGGGCACCTGTTGCACGATCCCCGTGCGCAGGTCATCGACCAGCTCGTGCTGGCGTCCCGTCACTGTCCGACCATCACGTAGCCAGCAGTCCAGAGCGACCGCTGCTGCATAGATGGCAGGCACATCGGGCACGCCAGGCCAGCGGCCCCCCTGGTAATCGTCGGTTGGATAGGGCGCTCGCCAACGGGCATTCTTCTTGATCACCAAAATGCCGACCGAAGTTGGGCCGCCAAAGGCGCCGGCCCAACCTGTGAGCACTGACCAGGCCTCGGCGTCACTGAGGTCAACGCGGCCGAGCGCAGCTGTTGCGTCCACAACGAGGGGCACCTCCGCGCGCTGGCAAATTTCGGCGGCCTCGCCGTACGGCTGCAGCGTGCCGACCTCGTGGTTGGCCACTTGAATGCACGCCGCAGCGGTCCCGGCGGAGCCCACCGCGGCACTCCACTGCGCCAGGTCGACATGGCCCTCATGATCGACATTCACCGCCTCGTGCTTTCCAGCGACGGCAGCCGCCGCAAGCACCGAGGAGTGGTCGATTGCTGTGGTGACGATGCGGGAGCCGACCCTGCGCCGGCCCAATGCCAGTCCAAGGACGGCTGCCTGACTCGCGTGTACACCGGACGCGGTGAAGATGACCTCATCCGGTCGTGCTCCAACGGCGGCGGCGACCACTTCTCGAGCCTGATCCATGGCCTGGGCAGCAAGCCGGCCAGGCCGGTGGAGTCTGAGCGGATCACCCCAGCCCGCCTGCTGCCCATCAAGCCATGCCTGACGCGCATCGGCGAGCATCGGCTCGCCCGACGAGGAGTCCAAGAAGACCTGAGAAACGGGATGCGCCACGCCTCGAAACTAGCGCGCGAACCGCTTCTTCGCGCGCGGCCATGTTGCAAAGCGAACCGCAAAAACGCAACCCATACACCGGTGATGAGAGCGTCCTCCTACGTTAGGGTGAACAGCAAAGAAAGGGTGGCCGCCGCGACCGTGGGCGGGCACGAGTCCTCGGTGTGTACCGATCCGACGAAAGGCGCAACGTGGGTGGCAGGACTCAACGGTCCGCTGTGGGTGACATGACGGTGCTCGCGGCCCGCAGCCGGTTACGCAGCCATCTTCGTCCGGGCTTGCTGGCCCTGTCCTTGTTCGGGCTGCTGTTCCTCACTGGGTGCTCAGCAGAGTTAGTCGATCAGATGAAGCGGCTGGGCTTCCCACCGCCTGCCAGCGACCGGGGAGAGCCCATCCTCCGCCTCTGGATCGGTACCTGGATCGCAGCGCTCGCGGTCGGGGTTCTGGTGTGGGGCCTCATCTTGTGGGCCGGGAACCGCTACAAGACCAAGCACGCCAAGATGCCACGACAGAACCGCTACAACCTGCCGATGGAGATCTTCTACACGATCGCGCCGTTCATCATCATCGCCGTGCTCTTCTACTACACGGTCTTGGCACAGAACAAGGTCACGGCGATGGAGCCGAACCCTGAGGTCACTGTCGACGTCGTAGGCCAGAAATGGTCTTGGACATTCAACTACAAAGCTGCCGATAACCCAGCCGTCGGGTCAGATGTCTGGGAGGCGGGCACGATCAACAAGACTCCCGATCTCTACCTCCCTGTCGGCAAGCTGGTGCAGTTCAACCTCATCTCGCCTGATGTGATCCACTCGTTCTGGGTTCCATCGTTTTATGAAAAGTTGGACGTGATCCCTGGTCGCCTCAACAGCCTCCAGCTGAGGCCGACGACCGAGGGTGTGTTCCCCGGGAGGTGTGCCGAATTGTGCGGCACCTATCACTCGGCGATGCTTTTCAATTTGCACGTCGTGAGCGAGACCGACTACAACGCCTACCTGAATTCGCTCGAGGCGAAAGGCCAGACCGGCGAAGCCAAGGGTCCGGCCCAGGCCAACAGCCCCGCGAAGTCAGGTTCTGAGGAGGGTACGCGATGACGACGCTACAGCGTACGGCCACCGCAGCCGAGATCGCGACGCCGAGGCGTGAGCTTGGCACCATCGTCTGGAAGTGGATGGTCACCACTGATCACAAGGTGATCGGCAATCTCTACTTCGTCACATCGATGGTCTTCTTCCTGTTCGGCGGCATTCTGGCCATGGCGATGCGGGCCGAGCTGGCATTCCCGGGTATGCAGTACCTCTCGTACGAGGTCTTCAACCAGTTCTTCACCATGCACGGCACGATCATGTTGCTGCTGTTCGCGACTCCGCTGTTCGCCGGCTTCGCCAACGCGATCATGCCGCTGCAGATCGGCGCGCCCGATGTGGCGTTCCCGCGACTCAATATGATCGCCTACTGGTTCTACCTGTTCGGTGGGCTGATCGCCTCCGCCGGATTCCTCTCGCCGTCGGGCGCCGCCAGCTTCGGCTGGTTCGCGTACGCGCCGCTGAACGACGCGGTCAACTCACCAGGTGTCGGCGGGGACCTGTGGATCATGGGCCTGTACATGGCTGGTCTTGGCACCATCTTCGGCGCGGTCAACTTCACCACCACGATCCTGTGCATGCGAGCGCCAGGCATGACCATGTTCCGGATGCCAAT
>DATHIJ010000229.1:0-2429 GCA_035489975.1 Propionibacteriaceae bacterium
CTGGACCCATGGTCACTGAGGTACCCGTGTTCGCCGGCGAGATCTCCACGATGTTCGCACTGTTGAGCACTGGCTGCAGCGACTGGGAGACCGAGGAGTTCAGGGCACCGACGACACCGATCACCTCATCATCACCGGCCAGCTTGGTGGCCGCGTTTTTGCCAACGTCGGGCTTTGCCTCGTCGTCCTCAGCCGCGAGCTCCAGCCTCCAACCAGGAATCGCCTTCGTCTCGTTGGCCTGCCTAACGGCCAGGTCGACCGAGTTCTTGATGCCAGCGCCCAGAGCCGACAGAGGTCCCGACAAGGGCGCGATCACGCCGATCTTGGCGACCTTTTCCGCTCCGGCCTCCCCGCCTGGGGCCTGTTCAGCCCGGGTGCCACACGCCGACATCGCCAGCGACGCGGCCAGCAGGGTTACCCCTGCAAGTACGACCTTATGCTTGCGCACATTTCCTCCTGATTGTTCCGGTATGCGAGGCTCCGCACAGCGCAAACCTCGCGAGCATTGTCGAACCTACGACCGATGCTGTGTTATGGCCTCAACTTTGTGTCCTATGGCGCGTTTGTTACCTGATTGAGAGCGCATAGATGCGAATACTCTATTTTTTCTTGGGAACCGAGCCATGCTCGATGACTCCTTCCGCTACTTCGCGCATTGACTTGCGCAGATCCATTGCAGTCTTCTGGATCCACCGAAAGGCCTCGGGCTCGCTCAGCCCCAGGCCGCCTTGCAGCATGCCCTTGGCCCGCTCTACCACTTTGCGTGACTCTAGCCGCTCGGTCAGATCACCGACCTCGGCCTCCACCGCTTTTATCTCGGCGAACCTGGCACGCGCGATCTCAATGGCGGGAATGAGGTCAGCCTTGCTGAAGGGCTTGACCACGTACGCCATAGCCCCTGCCTGGCTGGCACGATCGACCAGCTCCCGCTGACTGAACGCCGTGAGCATCACGACGGGCGCCATCCGGTCGCTCGCGATCTGCTCGGCCGCGCTGATCCCGTCAAGCTTGGGCATCTTGACGTCCATCACTACCAAATCCGGCCGGAGATCGGTGGTCAGCGCTACCGCCACTTCTCCGTCGCCAGCCTGGCCCACAACGTCATAACCCTCCTCAGTGAGCATCTCCACCAGATCCAGGCGGATCAGCACCTCATCCTCGGCGACAACGACCCGCGTCTTGGTGCCATCCTCGAGCGGGCTGCTTTCTCCGGTCACGGAGACACTCTAGTCAGATGCTTGTTGCCGGGAGGGCGTACGGAAAGACTTCCCGAGCAACGCTGTGGCAGAATGATCCGGGCCCGCGCTGGCATCGCCGGTTAGTTGATCATGACTCGGGCCGGGGTGGCGGAATGGTATACGCGGACGGCTCAAACCCGTCTGTCCGAAAGGACATAGGGGTTCGACTCCCCTCTCCGGCACACTTGTTTCAGCTTGTCGCTTGCCTGCTGCGCCCCGAAGCGGTGGCCGCAAAACGTGCTGATTGGGTTTGGCTTGGCGTCTTCAGTATGCGTTCGTTGGGTTTCAAGCATCTTAGGTTTTGCGGCCACCGCTTCGGGACCCAGCAGGCGCGCTGAAGGACGTGCGCCGGAGCGGGGAGGCGGAGGCCTATGTCCTTTCGGCCCACTCACTATGGCCCGGGCGGCAGGCGGCCGAAGAGGAGGTTCGCTCATCTGCGCGGTAGCTGTCTCGGGACGAATAGCGGGTGTCGGGGGCAGCTGATCATGCCTCGCTGGCCGTCCGGAGATGGCAAACGCAGGTCAGCGAGTCAAGCAATCTAGAGGGGGGCGCCGATTCGGCGGACACGGATCATGTTGGTGTGGCCGGCGACGCCGGGTGGTGAGCCGGCCACGATGACGACACGGTCGCCCTCGGCAATGCGTCCGCTCTCGGTGAGGGCTTTGTCGACCTCAAGGATCATCTCGTCAGTGTGGCCGACCATAGGGACAAGGAACGTCTCGACGCCCCAATTCAAGGTCAGTGCCGCGCGCGTTTCCTCATTTGGGGTGAATGCCAGGACTGGGATGGTCGAGCGAAGGCGGGTCAGCCGGCGCGCCGAGTCGCCGGAGGTCGTAAATGTCACCAAGAACTTGGCCTCAATTCGCTGGGCGACCTCTTCGGCGGCTTTGGTGATCACGCCGCTGGTGGTATGCGGATCCCACGCGATGCCGTGCATCTGGTCCATGCCATGAGCCTCGGTGTTCTCGATGATTCTTGCCATGGTCTCGACGGTGAGAACGGGATACTCGCCGACGCTTGTTTCTCCTGACAGCATCACGGCGTCGGCACCATCGAGGATCGCGTTGGCGACATCGGAAGCCTCGGCCCGCGTCGGGCGCGGCGAAGAGATCATGGACTCCAGCATCTGAGTCGCCACGATCACTGGCTTCGCCCAGCGCCGCGCGGCTGTGACGATCTTCTTCTGAACCA
>DATHIJ010000230.1:0-4314 GCA_035489975.1 Propionibacteriaceae bacterium
GAAGCTGTAGCGGAACTGCTTCGCAGTCAGCGAGACGGTCCGCTTCTTGTTGGCCGGATTGCCGAGGACGGGCAGACCCGATCGGAGCTGGGAGAACGGGAGTATCTTGACGCCCTTGATGGGTGCGGGGTCGATGGCGACGGCTGCGGTCGCGTAGCCGTTGGCGAGTAGTTCCTGGGCGATCAGGCCGCCGAAAGAGTGACCGACAACGATCGGCTTGGCAGGCATGGCGTCGATCAAGGCCGCATAGTGCTGGCAGATGGCGAGGATGCCGACTCCGTCGAGGGCGCCTGGATTGTCGCGGGTCTCGAGGACAGTGTCGGCCTCGCCGGGCCAGCCCGGTGCCGATGTGGCGTAGCCGTTGGCCTGGAACAGTTCCTGCCATGATTCCCATGCGCTCGCATGGATCCAGAGGCCGTGTATGAACAGCGCGGGATACGGATGGGTAACGGTTGGTTGAGACATGTGACCTCCTACAGTCATGTGCCCAAATGTTGTTGCTGGGCTTGAAGGTTGTTTGCTTAAAGGGTCTGGACGAGGCCGCCGTCGATCGCGAAGTCGGAGCCGGTGACGTTGCCGGTTCGGTCGCTAGCCAAGATGATGGCGAGGTCGGCGATTTCTGCGGGACGGGTGAAGCGGCCAGTGACTGCGTCCGCGGCAGCTCCGGCGGCTACCTTGGCAGGGTCCGTACCGATCGCCTGGGCGACGGTCTGGGCCATGCCGTGGTCGCCCAGCCAGAGGGCAGTCTCTACCGGTCCCGGGCTGATGGTGTTGACCCGAATACCGGCGGGTCCTACTTCCTTCGACAACGACTTGCAGAAGTTCGTCAGCGCGGCCTTGGCCGCGGAGTAGTCGATGACGAGTGGGTCAGGAAGATAGGCGTTCACCGAGCTGATCGTGACGATGCTGCCGCCGCCGCGGCGGATCATTTCGGGCAAGGTAGCCCGTGTAGTGCGAACGGCGGCCATCAGGGTGAGGCCAAACGACCTTTCCCAGTCCTCATCGGTGACGTTGGCAAATCCTTCCGGCCTCGGGGTGACCGCGCCAGCGTTGTTGACCAGGATGTCGACCCCGCCTAACCTCCTGGCCTGCTCCATCAACGCGACCGGCCCAGCGGGCTCGGACAGGTCAACCGCCACAAACACAACGTGACCGTCATCCGTCATTGCGGGCAGGTCAACTCCTGGTGATCGAGCGCCGGCGACCACCGTCACCCCTTCGGCTACGAGCGCCTGGGTGATCGCTAGGCCGATACCTTTGCTGGCGCCGGTGACGACCGCGATCTTGCCGTCCAAGTTCAGATCCACGGGCTATCTTTCTGCATTTCGTCGCCCTGCATCGGCCGCCGGGTGCTCTCGAATGGCCTGCGAGACGTGGCGGACAAGGTCGGCGACCTCTTTGGATCTGGAGATCATCAACATGTGTGATGCGTTCACCTTGACGATGTGTGCCCGGGCTCGTTCGGCCATGATGAGCTGCTGCGCTGGTGGTAGCACCCGATCCTGGGTTCCGACAAGAGCCCAGCTCGGGATCGAACGCCATGCAGGCGTTCCGGACGCGGTTGCCAAGGCGCTCAGGGCTACAGGGCGCTGGGTCGCGGCCAACACTGATCCGGTGCGCTGCGGCAGATCGTTGGCGAAGGCGTCAACGAAGACAGCGGGCAGAACGTAGGCATCGAAATCACCGGGTGGGCTGCCGGGGTACGGAATGAGTGTGAACAGGGTTGTCGGATCGGCTATAGCTAGTGCCGAGCCGGGCTGAGCGGAAGCGAGCTGAGCGATGGTCTCCCCTTGATCGGGGATGAACGCGTTGACAAAGACCAACGCCTTGACATTCACGTTGCCGCTTGCGGCGTTGGTGATGACCGCGCCACCGTAAGAATGGCCGACCAGCACGATTGGTCCGGCGATGGTCTGCAGGTAGGCCGATAGGTAGGCGGCATCGCCAACCAGTCCGCGTAGCGGGTTCGGTGGGACCTCGACGGTGCACACGTCGTCCTGCAGCCGTCCCACGACCTCGCTCCAACTCGAACTATCAGCCCACCCACCGTGCACCAACACAACGGTCGGCTTCGGTCGGTGCCAGGAGCCACCCGCTTCGGCCACCGACATCGGTAGCCAACGCGCGGCGGCCGCCGCCAGCGTCAGGGTTGCCAAGAGGGCGCGGAATCGGTGCGATGGCGGATGTGCAATAACGCGCATCTTCGCTGCTGCCGACATGAGACCCTGTTTCTTTACTCGTCCTCATCAGCCAACACCTCTCAGATCTGAGGTGTCCAAGACCCGTTCAGCGCGGATCGATAACCGAACTGGCCTTGATGGAGGGTTCCTACTACCGTGAAACTCGCGGGAGAGGGCCAATGGACTTCGATCTACGTTTGGTCAGGTACTTCGTCGTCGTCGCCGACGAGCTGCACTTCGGCCGCGCGGCTGTCAAGCTCTACATCAGCCAACCCGCGCTCTCCAAGCAGATCCGAAAACTCGAGGACTTCGTCGGTGAACCGCTGCTAGTGCGTGACAGCCGCCACGTCAGACTCACCCTCCGGGGCCAGCGCTTCCTCGAAGACGCCCGTCAGTAGCTGACCATCGCCGAGCGAATGAGTCACCCGCAAGACCTCAACGTCGTACGAATTGCACACGTCTTCGAACTGACCACCAGCCGGGAAGTCGCCGACGCTTTTGCGGTGGCCAACCCCAACGTTCAGGTGGTCGAGCGGTCCATGGACAGTATCCGCCAGCTCGATGCCCTGCTGAGCGACTGGCTCGACATTGCGATACTGAGGGTGACTCGTCAGATGGTGGCCGACCATCCAGCCGGCTGGCACTACCGTCTGCTCCGGCTGGAACCCATGCTGCTGGTAGGCAGGCCCGGCGAGCCGCACCAGGACATAGCGTCCTTCCACGAACGACCTGTCGAGGTGTTCGCCGACACCCCCGGCTCCGGGATGTACAACGCCCACGGGGACTACATGACCGCCTTCGAAAAGGACACTGGCGTTGCTTTACGGTGGCTCGGGAATCCGGGCACTTTTAACCACTGTCTATCCGCGGTGATGCGGGCACGAGTGCCTGCCTTCGTGCTGGAGTTCGCCAGTTACGCCCAGCGCTACGCCGAGGTCGGCTTGCCGGTCTACCACCCGTCAGAGCGTCAACCCGTCTATCCCTGGTCCATCGCCTGGAGGGATGAACAGCTCGCCGAGCCGGTCGCCGAGTTCGTGCGGACGGCTCACAAACTCGCCCGCGAGAAACGCTGGACGTCCGTAGACGGCGGGCTGGCCCCTATCTGGCTGCCACCGGACGATCCCGCGATCAGTGCCCTGTTGCCCGCACGGTCGCCGTGAGGCCTCGGCCCAAATATGCTCACAGCGTGAGGTCAGGGTTCCCCCGGTGGTGGCGACTTGGGCTCGCCATTACGGAATTCGTGCTGGCGGCCGGCTTGATCGTGGCCGCCGTGACGGAAGGCGGCTGGTACTGGTGGGTGGGCGCCATCGCGGCAGCGACGCTCGCTCTAATCAACCTCTCCGTGTACTTGCGCACCGAGCGTGAGCGGCGTACACCACCTGAGCCATAAGTCCAGGCGACGGGTGTGACGGCGTGCGGACGGGCCAACCCATGCGGGAAGTGCTCGGAGGCATCCGCATTACGCCGTTTGTTATTGCGTCGCTCGTCCGCGACCGCCCGTGGTAGTGACCCAGTCCGGAGTCGAGACCGTCGAAGTTGGATTAGCCGGGCGGTGGCGGAGGGATTTGAACCCTCGGAGGCTTTCACCTCACGCGCTTTCGAGGCGCGCTCTTTAGGCCGCTCAGACACGCCACCGCCGGAGAGATTACCCAAGGTGGTTCGGGCACGCGAATCAGAAAGCTCGCGTGCAGTTCCATGATCGGGCGGCCTCCACTCCGCATCGCCTACTTGGACTCTGCGCCAGCTGCAGATAGGGCGGAGTCCAAGTACTTGATGCGGAGTGCCGAGACCCTGCAATGTTGCAATCCGCACAATTACCAGAAGGCTCAGCGGTCGGCGAAGAAGTCCTTCAGCAGCGCGCTGCACTCGGCCTCGAGGACGCCGCCACGTACTTCTACACGATGGTTGAGCCGCGGGTCCCGCAGGACGTCGAAAAGCGAGCTCACCGCGCCGGCCTTTGGATCGAAGGCGCCGAAGACCAGCCGAGCGACACGGGCGAGCACGAGTGCACCAGCGCACATCGTGCAAGGCTCGAGGGTGACGACGAGCGTGAGCCCGGTCAGCCGCCACGATTGCAGCCTCCTGGATGCCTCCCGCAGCGCAAGAAGCTCGGCATGGGCTGTCGGATCATGCC
>DATHIJ010000231.1:0-2955 GCA_035489975.1 Propionibacteriaceae bacterium
GGCCCTCTCGGCGGTCCACGCCGCAGCTGAGCACGAGGCCTACCTGGACTATGTGGGCCGGGCCGAGGTGGCGATCATCACCATTACCGTCACCGAGGCCGCCTATCTCCGCGGCGCCGATGGGCATCTTGACGCTGGCCAAGATGTCATTGTGTCCGATCTTGACGCCTTGCGGTCTGATCCAAGAAGCCCGGTTGCCTCGCTCCCGGCCAGACTGGTGGCAGGGTTGGTCGCCCGGCGCGCCTCAGGTGCAGGAGCGCTGACCATCTTGTCGTGTGACAACCTTCCCGAGAACGGTGCCGTCACCAAGACGGTGGTGCAAGATTTCGCAGCCCTAGTGGAGGAGACCCTGCCCGGCTGGATTGACACCCACGTCGACTTCGCCACCTCGATGGTGGACCGGATCACCCCAGGCACCACAGATGAGGATCGGGCGTTGGTGCAGCAGGCCTGCGGGTACGTCGACGCCTATCCGGTAGCGACCGAGCCGTTCAGCGAATGGGTGATCTCGGGCGGATTCCCGGCTGGTCGGCCACGCTGGGAAGAAGCTGGTGCGACTTTGGTCGCTGAGGTTGAGCCCTTCGAGCAGCGCAAGCTTTGGCTCCTCAACGGGTCGCATTCGATGCTGGCCTATGCCGGCAGCATCCGGGGACATTCGACGATCGATGAAGCCATCGCCGATCCAGCCTGCAGGTCCTGGGTGGAGATGTTCTGGGATGAGGCATCCCGCCATCTCAGCCTCCCGGCTTCCGACCTCACTGACTACCGCAAAGCCCTGTTGACGCGCTTCTCCAACCCTCGGGCCGGGGATCAGCTGGCTCGCATTGCTGCAGATGGGTCAACCAAGTTGTTGGTACGCACGATGCCAACGATTCGCGCCGAGCGGGCAGGAGGACGAATACCCATTGGATGCGCTACCACGGTCGCCGCCTGGGTGCTGCATCTGCGCGGGCTCGGTGCGCCGATCAAGGACGCAGGAGCCACTGCTGCTCGGGACGCAGCCAATTCAGGTGAACTGCCTGAGGTCATTCCACCGGTTTTAGACACCTTGGAGCCAGGGCTCGGCGCCGATCACGATTTTGTCGACGCAGTCCACGGTCAGGCGGACGCAATAGCGTCCCAGTGATATGACCGAGCGCGATCGCAGTCAGCGGGCTGATTCGGCCTCCTCGGCACCCAGAAATGGACGGAAATCATCATGAGCGCAGATACCAACAGCGCAAACTCGACTCAGCCCCCCGCGGCTGACCGGTCTGCCAACCGGACCGACCCTGACCGCAATCTCGCACTGGAGCTGGTGCGGGCAACCGAGGCGGCCGCCATCGCCTGCTCGCGATACATGGGTTTTGGTGACAAGGAACAGGTCGACCAGGCCGCGGTAGACGCGATGCGGCCGGTGCTCGGATCGGTTCGCATGAACGGTGTTGTGGTGATCGGGGAGGGCGAAAAGGACGAAGCACCCATGCTGTTCAACGGCGAGCGCGTCGGCGACGGTACTGGTCCCGACCTGGACATCGCCGTTGACCCAGTCGATGGCACCACTCTCACCGCCAAGAGCCTTCCGGATGCAGTCAGCGTGCTAGGCGTGTCCCCGCGCGGCACCATGTTCGATCCAGGACCGGCGGTCTACATGCAGAAGCTAGTGGTACCTGCTGCGGTGGCTGAGCAAGTTGATCTTGATGCACCGATCGCGGACACGCTGCGCAAGATCGCGCGGCACGCTGACCGGAGGGTGTCCGACCTCACCGTAGCCGTACTTGACCGGCCGAGGCATGAAGCACTGGTCTCCGAAATCCGCGCGGCGGGCGCCCGAATCCGATTCCTGCCGGACGGAGACGTCGGTGGCGCAATCATGGTCGCCGCGCCAGAGACCGGTGTGGACCTGTTGGTCGGCACCGGTGGCACTCCAGAGGGTGTATTGGCTGCCTGTGCGCTCCGTTGCCTCGGCGGAGAAATGCTGGGCCGGCTCATCGCGCGCAATGACACCGAAAGGCAAGCCGCGCTGGAGGGCGGCTACGACTTGGAGCGAATCTTGACGACATCGGACCTGGTCGCGAGCGACAACGTCTTTTTTGCCGCAACCGGTGTCACCGATGGAGCCCTGCTCAAGGGAGTTCGGTTCGGGTCGCACCAGGTGATCACCCACTCACTATCCATGCTGTCTCGCTCAAGGACAATTCGTATGATTGAAGGTCGGCACGATCCAGACCGGTCGTTGTTGATCAACTACTGAGCCCGATGCCAACATCTGCTCCCAAAGTCATACTCAGCCAAGCGATCGATCCGCTTGCTTGCCGTCGACATCGGTTCCGCGGCGAGTCGCGGACGTCGGCTACACGATGGTCATCGTCACCGAGCTCGCCGACCCGGCTCGGCGTACGGACCCCGTGATGGACGCAATCATCAAGATCACCTCGATCGTCCTGGGACGCGACCTGCGCGGCAGGGGTGCCCACACCATGAAGACCCTCGGCCTACATGAGCTGAGCATCGAGCAGCTGCGCAGTCTGTGACCCAGCTGACTATCCACGAAAGTGGTCGACGACGACACAAAATCTGGCTGAAATCGTGTGGTCTCTGACCACTCTCGGATGATGGTTGCGTGGCCGACAATCTCCACACAGAGAAGGATGAAGATCAAAGGAGAAGCAGACGATGGCTGAGCAGGTGAGGCTCGGAATTGTCGGACTCGGCGCCCAAGGTTCGACGTACGCACAGTTGATCACCGACGGCATGGTCCCGAACATGAAGATTGGCGCCATATGCACGTCCAATACGGCAATGGCGGAGGTTGTTGGGTCGACGTACCCCGGTGTCGGGTTCTACGTCGATTACTCGACCATGCTGGGCAGTGGCGACGTGGATGCCGTGGTGATCTGTGTCCCGCCCTACCTGCACCCGGAGATGGCCATCGCCGCGCTGGAGCGCGGCATCCACGCCCTGGTTGAGAAGCCA
>DATHIJ010000232.1:0-3323 GCA_035489975.1 Propionibacteriaceae bacterium
CTCCGTGCTCCCCCAGCTCCGCCGCGAGCAGCCGCACCTGATGCGCCTGATCGGCCTTCGTGGCTGAGTAGGCGATGTTGTTCGGGCCGGCAAACAGAGAGTTCTTGCTGGAGATGTAGACGATGTCGCCGCCAAGTTTCTGCTCGATCAACGCCCTGGCCGCGGCTCGGGACACCAAGAAAGAACCCTTCGCCATCACGTTGTGTTGCAGATCCCAGTCAGCGATCGTCGTGTCCATTAATGACTTGGACAACGAGAGGCCGGCGTTGTTGATCACAATGTCGATGCCACCGAAGGCGAGCAGGGTGGCGTCCACCGCGGCCTGCACTGCCGCCTCGTCAGTGACATCGGCGGCTATGCCGACCGCTACGTCACTGTTGCCGATCTCCTCCGCCGCGGCCTGAGCCTTCCCGGCATCGAGATCCGCGATGACGACGCATGCGCCTTCGGCGGCCAGCCGGACTGCGATCGCCTTGCCGATTCCGGACGCGGCACCTGTCACCAACGCGATGCGAGTGGCGAGCGGCTTAGGCTTGGGCATCCGCTGCAGCTTGGCCTCCTCCAGTGCCCAGTATTCGATCTTGAACTTCTCAGACTCGTCGATCGGCGAGTACGTCGACAAGCCCTCTGCGCCGCGCATCACATTGATCGCATTCAGGTAGAACTCGCCGGCAACCCGGGCCGTCTGCTTGTCCTTACCGTAGGAGAACATGCCGACTCCGGGCACCAGAATGATCAACGGGTCGGCGCCGCGGATTGGTGGTGAATCCGGCGTCGCGTGGCGCTCGTAGTAGGCCTGGTAGTCAGCGCGGTACGCCTCGTGGAGCTCGCCGAGCCGAGCGATGCAGTCCTCGACCGGCACGTCGGCCGGACGATCAAGTACGAGTGGCTTCACTTTGGTCCGCAGGAAGTGGTCAGGGCAGCTGGTGCCGAGTTCGGCCAGCCGCGGATGCTCACTACCGGAGAGGAACTCGAGGACCCGCTCATCGTCGGTGAAGTGGCCCACCATCGGCTTGTCGAATGACGCGATCGAGCGCAGCGTCGGCGCGAGTGCAGCAGCCTTGGCCCGCCGCTGATCGTCCGGCAGGGCACCATATCCGTCCAGCGCCGCACCGAAAGGCTCGGCCCTGGAATGCTCGGAAATGTAGGCTTCCGCGGTCTTGATGATCTCTAGCGAGTTCGCCTCGGACTCCTCGGACGTAACGCCCCACGCCGTGATGCCGTGGCCGCCAAGAACGCAACCGATCGCCTGCGGGTTGTCGGCCTTGATCTTGGCAATATCCAACCCAAGCTGGAAACCGGGGCGACGCCACGGCACCCAAACGACTCGGTCACCGAAGACCTTGGCTGTCAGCTCCTCGCCATCCACCGCTGTCGCGATCGCGATACCGGAATCCGGATGGAGGTGATCAACGTGCGGCGCGTCCACCAGCCCGTGCATCGCAGTGTCGATGGACGGCGCAGCCCCACCTTTGCCGTGCAAGCAGTAGTCGAACGCCGCCACCATCTCGTCCTCGCGCTCGACCCCGGGATAGACGTTCACCAGCTGGCGCATCCGATCCAGCCGCAACGCGGCAAGGCCCGACGCCGTCAGCGTGCCAAGATCACCGCCGGAACCCTTGACCCAGACCAGCTCAACCGGCTCCCCCGTCACTGGATCGGTCTCAGTGCCTTTGGCCGATGTATTGCCTCCGGCGTAGTTGGTGTTCTTAGGATCGGAACCCAGTCGGTTCGACCGGGCAATCAGATCTGCAACTACCTGATTGGTCATGATCAATCACGCTCCCCAGCCAGCTTGCGTGCCGCCGGCCCGCTCGGATTCGATCTTGCTCTGATACCCCGACTCGGCGTAAGCATGCATCGGGTCAGCCGGCAGGCCGCGGGCCTCGCGCCACTCGGCGAGCGCCGGGCGTACGTCGGAATAGAAGGCGTCCATCAAGATCCCGTTGGCGCCGAGCACATCATGCGCTTCCTGTGCAGCCGCCAGCGCCTCGCGATCAACGAGCAGGGCTCGCGCAGTCATTTCCTGCACATTCAGCACCGAGCGGATCTGGCCTGGAATCTTTGGCTCCACGTTGTGGCATTGGTCCAACATGAAGGCGACGTCTGAATCCGGCCCAAAGCCGCCGCCCCGTACCACCTCGTGCAAGATCCGGAAAAGCTGGAACGGATCGGCAGATCCGACAATCAAATCGTCGTCGGCGTAGTAGCTGGAGTTGAAGTCGAACGACCCCAGCTTTCCCAACCGCAACAGCTGGGCGACGATGAACTCGATATTGGTGCTGGGCGCGTGATGGCCCGTGTCCAGACAGACCACAGCCCGCTCCCCGAGCGCCGCACAGTGCACGTACGACGTGCCCCAGTCAGGTACATCGGTGTGGTAGAAGGCGGGTTCGAAGAACTTGTACTCCAACACCAACCGCTGATCAGGCCCGATTCGTTCGTAGATCTGCGCGAGGCTGTCGGCAAGCCGGTCCTGGCGGCCCCGGATATCACCTTGCCCGGCGTAGTTGGTGCCATCGGCGAGCCAGATCTTCAGGTCCCGCGACCCGGTCTGGTTCATGATCTCGATGCACTCGAAATGGTGCTCGATCGCCTTGCGGCGCACCGATTCGTCGACGTGGGTCAGGCTGCCGAACTTGTAGATGTCGTCTTGGAAGGTGTTGGAGTTGATCGTGCCGAGCGCCACACCAAGATCAGCGGCGTACTCGCGCAACGCGCCGTAGTCCTCCACCTTGTCCCACGGAAAGTGCAGCGCAACCTTCGGCGCAAGCCCGGTCAGCTCGTTCACCTTGGCAGCGTCGGCGAGCTTCTCCTGGACGGTCCGTGGCGTGCCGGGGGTCCCGAAGACCTTGAATCGCGTGCCCGAGTTACCAAACGCCCAGGATGGCAGCTCGATGGCCTGATAAGTCAGCTGATCGGAGATGGATTCGAAGGTAGTCATATTGATCGCCAATCTCGGTCAAATGGGGGGTTGGAAAGGGTTTCGGTGCCCGGCCCGTAGGGAGGGGTCGGGCACCCACCCCGGATGACCGACTCAGAAGTCGAACTCGTCGATGTTGTCCTTGTTGAACTTGAACGGATCGCCCAGCACCACAGTCTTGTCGGCGCCGACGGTGTATTCGCCAAGCTTCCCGGCGGTGAACTTGTCACCTTCGTTGCCCTGGATTTCACCGGTGATCACCGACTTGGCCGCGTAAGCAGCGAGATAGCCGAGGTCGGCCGGATTCCACAAGGCGAACTCCTTCACAGTGCCGTCCTTGACGTATTCGCGCATCTGGTTCGGAGTACCAAGTCCGGTCAGGGCCACCTTGCCCTTGGCC
>DATHIJ010000233.1:0-3010 GCA_035489975.1 Propionibacteriaceae bacterium
CCGCGGGGGCGACGACAGCGCCGCGGTGCTACGTGCCTCCGCAAAAGATGCGGCGGAGAACATCATGATCGTCGACTTGATGCGCAACGACCTATCTCGCGTCTGCCTTCCGGGCACGGTTGCGGTCCAGGAGCTCTTGGCGCTTCAGCCACATCCTGGAGTCTGGCATCTGGTCTCAGCCATTCGCGGCGAGCTGACGCGGCAGACCACAACGGCACAGGTGCTTGCTGCAGCCTTCCCACCCGGCTCGGTGACAGGTGCGCCCAAGATCTCCGCTCAGCAAGGGATCGCTGATCTTGAAGTCGAAGCGCGCGGCGCGTACACCGGCAGCATCGGCTTGGTCAGCCCGCTCGCTGGTGCCGACTTCAACGTGATCATCCGGAGTTTCGAACTCCAGGACGGTCACCTGGAGCTTGGTGTGGGTGGTGGCATCACCGTCGACAGCGTGCCCATCCGGGAGTGGTATGAGTGCTTCCACAAGGCTGCGCCGTTGGTTGCCGCCGCCGGATCAGTTATCGATCAGGACCTCGTCGACGAGCCCGCGGCGCCTGAGGAGGAGCTGTTGGCGCACGGGGTGTTCGAATCGATTCTGGTCGTACGAGGGAAGATCATCCGGCTGGCCGCACATCTTGCCCGGCTGGACCGGTCGTGTCGTGAGCTGTACGGACAGGGGATACCAGATGATCTTGCTGGTGCTGCGCGCCAGCTCGCCAGTGTCCACTCCGATCAGGACCGACTCGCAATCCGCGCCCTTGCCCAACCCATCGAAGGGCGGCTTGACCTCAGTCTGGACGCCAGCCCACTCGGCACGAGACCAGCCAGCTCGACCCTGCGCTACCAGCCTCGACCCGGCCGCTCGTGGCGGCACAAGTGGAGTGAGCGCTCGGCGCTTGTCGACGCTGAAGCGGCAGTCAGCCCCGCGCTGCCGTTCTTCACCTCGCGGTCGCCTCAGAACATCACCGAAACCACCCGAGGAAACCTGTTCATGCAAGATCAGGACGGTATTTGGTGTACGCCGCCCCTCGACGAGCATGTGCTACCAGGAGTGACCCGGCGTGAGGTGCTTGATCTTCTCGATGATCGGCGGACGCCAGCGCGGATCCGGCGATGTTCGGTGCAAGACCTTCGCGACTCACGAGGCGCTTTCTGGACCAGCAGTCTCAGCGGGGCGGTTCCGATCACAGCGGTCGATGGCACACCGCTGCCGGATGTCACTGAGTTCACCGCACGCCTCAATGACGAGCTCGGTATCTGCTGAGGCGTGACTGGTCACCCGACTCGGGTGATGTCTCGAGACGCAAGTGTGCCTAGTGTCTGGATTGGCGGTGTAGTGACAGCGTTGACTCCCTGATCAACGAGGTAGGTCGGTCGTGCCCCCAGCATCGGTGAAGGCGCTACGGCCGGAATCCAGGAACGGATTCCGGGTCGTGCTCGTCCAGGAATGGGTTCGTGAACGGTTCTGGGTCGTACCAACAGCGTTGCTGGCCGCGGGGCTGGCGGTCGGGGTAGCAGTTTCGAGGGCCGATTCGATCCCCGGAGTGGACAGAGTTGGCGGGGGTCTGCCGGTCAGGGCTGGCTCAGCTGAAGCGCTTCTGGGCATCATCGCCGCGTCGATGCTGACCTTCGTCGGAGTTGTCTTCACGATCACACTCGTGGCCCTTCAATTGGCGAGCGCCCAACTGTCTCCTCGGGTGATCCGGACGTTCGTCCGGTCGGGCATCACGAAGCTTGCGTTTGGGCTGTTCCTCGCCACGTTCGCGTACGCGATCGTCGTCATTGTTGTGGAGGGTGCGTCGTCCAGGGCGTCTGTGCTGCGCCTGGCTGTCACGCTCGGGGTTTTGTTCGTGCTGGCGAGTCTGGTCGTTTTTGTCGTCTACGTGACGGCCACGATGCGTCTGCTGCAGGTCAGTTGGGTCGTGACAGTCGTAGCTGACGAAACTCGCCGCGTCCTTGCTCGGGAGCGACCTGTGGCCGCAAGCTATCTGACGGCCCTAGCGCCGCAGCTGGATCAGGACCCACGAGTCGTACGGCTGAAAGCGGAGCGAGAGGACGGCAGGGGCGGCCAGTTTGGTGTCATTCTCGGGGTCGATCGTGGGCGGTTGGCGCAGCTTGGACGGCAGTACGACTGCCTTTTGCAGTTCCTGCCGAAGGTGGGAGAGTATCTGCCGATCGGCGCATCCCTGGTCGCGATCCACGGCGGAGCCGGCCCGTCGGACGACACAATTCGAAGCTGTGTCCGCCTCGGTCGGTCACGCACGATGTACCAGGATCCGCTGTTCGGAATCCGCAAGCTCGTCGACGTTGCCAGCCAGGCCCTGTCACCGGCAGTCAACCAGCCGACCACAGCGGTTATCGTGATCGATCGTCTGGAGGAGCTGCTGTTGCGGATCGCCAGGCGGCCTCAGCCGACGGGTTTCTTCGTCGATACCGAGGGCGTCGTGCGGCTCACGCATCCAGAGCCCACCTGGTCCGAAACTGTCGATCTGGCCTTCACGGAGATCGCGATCTACGGGGCGTCGTCGCCGGCCGTCAGCCGACGGTTGGCCGCGGCCTACGACCGGCTGCAGCGGTCGGTCCCCGTCGATCTGCGTGCTGACGTCGCTCGGCATAACGCTCTTCTGGGGCCTCTTGCAATTGGAGCGATCCAGCCCGACCATCCCATGGCAGCTCCTCGGCCCGATCCGCGAGGGCTTGGCTGAGGACATCGCTCGTTGCAGGTCCGGACAGGCGATGCGAAATCGGTCACTGGCGACCTCGAAATGGGTTCCGGGTGCAGGTTGGAGCTGACCGGTTTCAGCAAATGCTCCGCTAACGCGCCTGACTCGTGATCGCGGCTGACTTGTCAATGCGAGAGGGTTCCCGGCACGTCCGCACGTCGGCCGGCGTCGATCACCAAGCGTGCGGCCGAGAGGAACCCATCGGCGTAGGTCTCGTCGGGGAAGCTTCCGAGGTAGTAGATCTTGGTTTTGTTCCGTATCGAGGCGAGCGGATCGGCTCCCAGTAGGTCGTC
>DATHIJ010000234.1:0-5639 GCA_035489975.1 Propionibacteriaceae bacterium
GTGTGCTCGGTCTGCTGCTGAACACGGTGGTTGTTGCGGTGCTGATTGCAATCCTCGTGAGTTGACGCAACGGTGCCGGAGCGGGTGGAGCGCGCAGGTGATCGTGCCTCCACCGTGAGAGAATTTGCGAGATATCGAGCGCTGCACGACTTTCCATGATCTTTTCCGAACGAGCGAGCACATAAATGGCTGTTGACCTGAATGCCTCGGCGGACCGGACGCCCGCGGACCGGCCAGAGGCGACAGAAAAGCCTGCCCGCACCCATCCGCGAGATGATCGCTGGCCGGACCGGATTGCCACGGCCATGTTCGCGTTTGCGGCACTTGTTGTGGTCGCGAGGGTGATTCCGCCACTGAGGCGGTATTTCGCGCAGTGGCACGACGTGGTTTCGATGTTGACCATCCCGATCGTGCCGAATCTGGTGTACGCGGCGTTGCTCATCGCGGTCGGCGTTGCTCTGCGCCGCCGGCTTCGAGCCGCCTGGTGGATTCTCCTGATCTGGTGGATCATCATTCCTCAGCTGGCACGGATCTATTCGATCATTACCGGTGGGCCGCTGCTCCAGATTGCGGGTCTGGTGATCATGAGTGCAGTGCTGGTGATCGTCTGGCGCGCCAGGTCGCAGTTCCAGGCACGCGGCGTCTTACGAAACCTCCTCGCCGCGATCACCTGTTTCCTACTCGGCGGCGTGGTGATCTTGGTCTTGGGTACCTGGCTGGTCAGCACGTTTGGTACCGCCCCCGATCTGCCCACGGCAACGCTTCATGTCGTGGACAAGCTCCTGGGCGAGGTCGGTCTCACCAGGCCCGATGAGGTCACGTCCCCGCTGTGGGTCACGATCCTTTTGGACGTCATGGGCGCGGCCACCATCCTCACCTCCACATACCTGCTGTTCAAGCCGCCTCCCGAAACGAAAACCCTCAGCGCTGCGGATGAGGCTCGGGTACGCACCCTGCTGCGCACGTTCGGCGATTGGGATTCACTCAGCTACTTCGCCACGCGGCGGGACAAGTCCATCGTCTGGAATACCGGTGACCCGGCGACCGCACAAGCGGGCGTTTCTTACCGCGTCATCGGCTCAGTAAGCCTGGCCAGTGGGAACCCGGTGGGCGATCCTGAGCGCTGGGGACCTGCCATCGACCAATGGCGCGCCAAGGCCCGCGCCAACGGTTGGTCCCTCGCCGTGATGGGTGCGGGCGAGCTGGGCGCCGCGGCGTATACCGAAGCCGGGTTGACAGCGTTGGAGATCGGCGATGAGGCGATCCTGGACATGCGAGGCTTCTCGCTCAACGGGCCGGGCATGAAGTCGGTCCGGCAGTCCGTCAGCCGGCTGCAACGCCACGGATACACCACGACTGTGGTGCGTCACGATGATGTGGAACCAACCTACTTTGAAGAGCTGTCCACCTCCGCCTCCCGATGGCGAGGCGACGGCGGCGACGAACGTGGCTTCTCGATGGCCCTCGGCCGCCTGGGCGACCCCCTTGATTCCCAATGCGTGCTTGTTGAGGCGCTCGATGCCGAAGGCAACCTTCGAGCCTTCCTCAGCTTTGTCCCCTGGGGCCGCAACGGTCTTTCACTTGACCTGATGCGCCGTGATCCCAGCGCTGATAACGGTCTGATCGAGCTGATGGTGGCCTCCCTTGCCGAGCGTGCCCTCGCCTTTGGCATCGGTCGGGTGTCGCTGAACTTCGCAATGTTCCGGGAGGCTTTCGAGCGCGGCGCTGAGATCGGTGCCGGACCGATTGCCCGGCTGTGGCGGCAGGCGCTGCTGCTGGCCAGCCGCAACTGGCAACTGGAATCCCTCTACCGATCGAACGCCAAGTACCAGCCCGAATGGCAGCCGCGATACATCTGCTTCGAATACCCCTCGGATCTGCCCCGTGTCGGAACAGCCGCTGGCAGCGCTGAAGGTTTCCTGACGCGGCCGTCGTTGGCGATGTCGCACCGCCATGGCAAGGAAGCAACGGCCGGCGCCCTGGAACGGGCTGGCGAGGAGTATGCGGCCGAGGTGAGTGCGCATATTCCGGAGGAACCTGATGCTCTCACTGAGGCCATGTCAGTCGAAGGGCTGCCGGAACAGGTCCGGGTACGCCGCGAGAAGCTCGACCGGCTGCGGGAACAGGGCGTCAACCCTTATCCGGTGACCTTCCCGCGGACCCACACGCTGGCGCAGGTTCGAGCGGAGGCCGGTGAACTCCCGCCCGACGCGCGTACGGGTCGCCGGGCCTCGATCGCCGGGCGGGTCATCCTGAGTCGGGATGGCGGGAAGCTGTGCTTCGCAACTTTGCGTGATGGCACCGGCGACCTGCAGATCATGATCGCTCTTGACGCTGTTGGACCAGAGGTCCTCCAACACTGGCGTCATGACGTGGACCTCGGTGATCAGGTGGGGGTGACCGGCGAGGTGATCACCACCAAGCGTGGTGAGCTGACCCTGCGCGCGGAGTCGTTCACGATCACCAGCAAGTCGATCCGCCCGCTACCCGACAAGCACAAGGGACTCACCGACCCCGAAGCACGAGTACGAGCACGCTACGTCGACCTGATCGTGCGGCCTGAAGCCCGTGAGGTGGCGTACCTGCGTTCCGCCGTTGTTCGCAGCCTTCGCGACTCGCTCCAGGCCCGTGGTTTCACCGAGGTGGAGACCCCAATCCTGCAGCTGATCCATGGCGGTGCAAATGCCCGACCCTTCGAAACCCACATCAACGCCTACGACCTCGATCTGTACCTGCGGATTGCGACGGAGCTGCACCTCAAGCGCCTGATCGTCGGTGGCATGGAGAAGGTATTCGAGATCGGCCGACAGTTCCGCAACGAAGGAGTCGACTTCAAGCACAACCCGGAGTTCACCTCTCTGGAGCTGTACGAGACCTACGGCGACTACAACACCATGCGGGTGCTCACCCAGGAGATCATTCAGGAGGCGGCAAGGGCGGTCTACGGCTCACCCATCGCCCGCAGGCCGGACGCCGACGACAAGATCACCGAGTACGACCTCTCGGGCGACTGGCCGGTCAAGACGATCTGCGAGGCGGTATCGGAGGCGCTGGGCGAGGAGATCACTGTGGATACTCCCGTTTCGGTGCTGCACAGGCACGCCCAGGAGATCGGATTGGAGCTCGAGCCCAGCGCGGGCTGGGGATACCTGTTGGAGGAGATCTACAGCGAACTGTGCGAGAGCCGCACCATGGCGCCGGTCTTCTATACCGATTTCCCGAAGGAGAACTCACCGCTTGCGCGGGAGCACCGCGACGACCCGCGACTCGCGGAGAAGTGGGATCTGGTGATCTTCGGCGCCGAACAGGGCACCGCGTACTCCGAGCTGACCGACCCGCTGGAGCAACGGGAGCGTCTAGTAGCCCAGTCACTTCGCGCCGCCGCCGGCGATCCCGAGGCGATGCAGGTTGACGAGGATTTCCTGCAGGCCTTGGAGTACGGCATGCCCCCCACCGGCGGCATGGGACTGGGTGTCGACCGGCTGGTCATGAACCTGACAGGCCTCGGCATCCGCGACACGATCTTGTTCCCGCTGGTGAAGCCGCAAGCCTGAGCAAGATCAGCTTCGACGAGCTCAGCGCGCCTGAGTCAAACCGACGCCGACCGGGATATCGCGTCCGAGAGCCGACCCGTCAGGCCCTTATCCTCCGCTATGTCTGCGCGTGCAGCGATGCCGGTGTCTGGTCGATCTGTGATGATCCCGTCGACGGCGGCATCCATGTAATTGCGCATCTGCTGCTCGTCGTCGACCGTCCAGACGATCACGTTGTAGCCAGCAGCCCATGCCTGTCTGACGAAACGGCTGCTGTACGACTGCTGTTCGATGACGATGAAATCGGCTTTGACATTGGGTACCCCACCGAAGTTGATCGGCACGATGAAACCCACCACCAGCTCGGGCCGCAGCTGCTTCAGCTCCTCGACCACCTCTCGGCTCAGCGTGTGGTAGGTGTAGTGCTCCGTCACTCCGGCCCGATCAAGCACGGCGAGCAGCCGCGGCACCAGATCGGGGGACTCGCCGCCATGCAGTTTGATCTCAAGCAACTGCGGCAGATTCAGCTGAATCGAGAGCTGAATCCATTCCTCGAGGGACGGAATCTTCGCCTCCATTCCTCCGGCTCGTACGGTGATCTTGGTCAGCTCATCCTGGGTGAGGTCTTTGACGTTGAGGTTCTTGCCGGCCAGCCGGCGCAGATTCGTATCATGCATCACCACGAACTTGCCGTCCTTGGTTTCCATGACGTCGAACTCGACCCGGTCGGCACCTGCTTGGGCGGCGGCCTGCAGGGCAGGAAGCGTGTTCTCCACGCCACCTTGGATGAAGCCGCGGTGCGCCAACACCTGGGTCTGCTCACTGTCCACTAGGTTGACCATGGTCCGGTGGTTGAGCACTGCCGTGCTTGTGAAAGCCACGGCGATGACGACCGCAGCCAGGCCCCAAAGCACCTGCTCACGGCGAGCCGTGACGTGTGAGGGTTCTGAGTACGAGATCACGGTTGGGGTCTGCCGATGATCTTCACTCAGGCGTCCCAACCAATCGCGCAGCATCGCAGTCAGCGACTGGACGATCATGATCGTCAGCAGCGCTGTGATCACGAAGGCGCCGATCTGAAAGGCACTGAGTCCCACGGCGGCCAGCCACGGCGATGCCGTAGGGGCCAACATGTCGGTCGCAAGCGTGGGCGCCAAGGTAACCGCGCCCAGAATGAAAGCAGCTACCCCAGCCGAGACGGAGGCGATAACGAACAGCCCGAGAATCCGAAGCGAGCGCCGGCGCGTCAGTCGCCAGCTGGTGACAAAGGCTTGCCATACCCCTGCTGACGTGGTGCCCAGCAGCGGCAGGGTGAAGATCAACCGCAGATTCAGATAGGTGATCACCAGCAGAACTCCGCTGTAGATCAGGTTCGTCGACGGGCTCTTGCTCAGTTCATCGCTGATGAATGGCGGTACTGCGACCTTCTTGGTCAAGATCGACGTCAATCCGAGCTGACCGAGCGGCAGCAGCATGATCAAGTAGACGATCATCAGCAGGCCCTGGGGATGGGCCAGTTTCTTGATCGTCCCCCAAACCTGCCGCAGCACGAGTCGGAGGGCTGTTGCCTCGCCGTCTTGATGGTGCGATGCGAGCACGAACAAGGTGACCCATTCGCCCAGGATCGCCATCACGGCCACGATTGCGATCGCCAGGAGGGTGATATCGGCCAGCGGATTACGCAGCACCTGCGAGATTCGGTCGTACGCGATGCTGCCCAGACCGGTTTCGACGAGCACCAGTTGGTAGAGCAGCCGGATCACTGGAATGGTCAGCACAACGAGGAGAACCTGCGTTGCGCCGACGACAAGCACGTAAAACAGTGGGCTCCGCCATGTCGTGCGACGTGCGATGCCGATCGCGCGGAAGATGCCCACTGGCTTGTCAGCGGGCCGGGCTGCTGGTCTTTCCTCCCCGAGCTCGCCTGCAGCCACCTGGCATCACTTACTTGGACTCTGCATCTTCAGATAATGCCAAGTCGGACGTTGATCTGCACCCCTCTATTGATTCGCCGTGTGCGCCACGCAGTGTGTATCTTGGTCCGTTGGTGCCGCCCGCGCGTGGCATTCACGCGCCCCTATAGCTCAGCAGGCAGAGCGTCTCCAA
>DATHIJ010000235.1:0-3148 GCA_035489975.1 Propionibacteriaceae bacterium
CGCGGCGACCGAGAATGATGCCCGCGTTTTTTGAGTCCTGTGCCCCAGCGTCTTCAAACACGAGGCCCTCAAACGGCAACAAAAACAATTTGGTGGCCACAAGGGGAATTGGACAGGGCTGGCCGAAACCCTGGCCGTCGAGATCCATGGCGAAGCATGCCTGGCCGGCTAGCCGCGATCCTGGGCACCGCGCTGGCCGTCCGTTGTGCTGCCCAAACGCGAGGGGCTTCGGGTACGTCCGCGTTGATCCTGGGCCGTCCCAGGAGAAGCAGGTGGGCCACTCGGAGGCGCACCCTGTCGTTGGCCCTCATAGCAACACTCCCAAGGCGAATAATTCAATTCCCATGAGCAAACGGCTCGATCTGGCCGCTCATCCTCTTCGGGGAGGATCGCAGTTACACCATTCGCTTCGATGGAGTTCGATGGTCGCGACAGCGCGGAGCGGCACCAGCCGACGTCACCGTGCAGACCTCCCCGCCGGAGTGGGTGAAGTTTCTGAGCGCGGACCCCAAGGGCCGACGTCGCTGGCTGCGGCAACAGCGCGCCGCGGGAACAAGGCAGCGTCTCGACGAGCTGATGACCTCATTCGGAGTCCTACAACAGACGTTGCGCTCACGCGAACCTGGAAGTCAGCGAGCGGCCATGGCCAAGAATTGAGGATGCGATGTTTCAACTCGACCTGCTGAAGGGCAAGCGCATTCTGGTGACTGGTGGCGGCACGGGACTCGGCCGCTCGATGAGCCACCGCTTCCTCGAGCTCGGCGCGAACGTTGTGATCTGTGGCCGGCGCGAGGACGTGCTTGAGCAGACGGCCGAGGAACTGACCAAGGAGACCGGTGCTGAGATCGAGACCGTAAGGTGCGACGTGCGCCTGCCGGACGCGGTCGAAGCGATGATGGACCGCATCTGGCAGAAGCGCCCGCTCGACATCCTCGTGAACAACGCCGCAGGCCAGATCCTGGCCCCGACGCACAAGATGTCCTCACGCGCCATCGACGCGGTGCTCGGCATCGTGCTGCACGGCTCGGCCTATTGCACGGTGGCCGCCGGCCGGCGCTGGATCGACGCGGGCGAGCGCAACAAGGTCGTGATGTCGATCCTCACCGTATCGGCGCTGATGGGCGCGCCCTTCACCGTGCCGTCGGCGATGGCCAAGGCGGGCGTGCTCGCCATGACCAAGAGCCTCGCCGTCGAATGGGGGCCCAGAGGAATCCGCACCTGCGCCATCGTGCCCGGCCTCTTCCCCACGGAGGGAGCGTGGAGTCGGCTGATGCCCAAGGAACGCGGCGGCGACGAGGAGCTCGTGAAGACGATCCCGCTGCGCCGCGTGGGCGAGCACATCGAGCTCGCGAACCTTGCGGCCTTCCTCGTGAGCGACGGGGCGGCCTACATCAACGGCGACGCCGTGGTGATCGATGGCGGCAAGATGCAGTCGGGCGGCGGCGGTGCCAGCACGCAGTCGATGCTCGACTGGACCGACGAGCAATGGGAGGCGATCCGGCCGAAGAAGAAGTGAGTATCGTGATGTTCGGGCGCTTCTAACTTCTAATTGCGCGCCTGATCGATTGAGGCGGCTGTCCGTAGATGCGGATGAATGCCCGCCTCATGTTTTCGGCGTCACCGAAGCCGACCGCGTCCGCGATGCGTTCGACAGGTTCGGCAGTCGTCTCTATGCGGCCTCGGGCCAGATCGGCGCGGAGCCGTTCCACCACACGCGCGGGTGTGGTGCCAGTCTGTGCCCGGAATGCGCGGCTGAACTGGCGCAGGCTCATGCCAACCGCCTCCGCCAAACGCTCGACGGTGAGCGCCTCGGCGATGTGATCACGAGCATGGCCAATGGCAGCGGCAATCCGGTCATTCTCTGGCGCCAGATCGACGGAAGCTGCGAATTGGGATTGTCCGCCATAGCGGCGATGGTAGACAACGAGGTGCTGTGCCACGCCTTTGGCGATGGCAAAACCAAGGTCCTCCTCGATCAAAGCCAGCGCGAGATCGATGCCGGCCGTGATGCCAGCTGACGTCCATACGTTGCCGTCCCGACAGAAGATGCGATCTGCCTCAACCCGGATGGATGGGTACTCTCGCTGAAGGCGCGCTGCATATCGCCAGTGCGTCGTCGCTCGACGCCCGTCCAACAATCCAGCCGCCGCGAGGGCGAATGCACCGGTGCAGACGCTCACAACGCGCCGGCATCGGCGCGATGTCTCCACAATACGGCTCAGCGTGCCAGCGGATAAGAGCGGATCGATCCGTCCGCCGGTGACGACGAGCGTATCGAGCACGGCATCATCGAGCGACGCAGCAGTAATAGCCACGCCAAGGCTGCTTGTCACGGCACCCTTATCAGCCGCAAGGACATGGAGTCGATAGGCGGGACTTTCGAGGCGGTCATTTGCCGCTTCGAAGGCGCCGGCCGGACCGGCGAGGTCGAGCATCTGAAAGCCTGGGGCAACGTAAAAGCCGATCGTCCTCATGGCCGAATGATAGGGAAGTACGACCTTGCGGTCAAATAGTCCCAGCCTTAGCTTGTCCCCAAGGAGGACCGGCGATGTCACAGCCAATCAGCGTAGTAGTGCCGGTGTACGACGGCGTGACCCAGCTCGACTTCACTGGGCCGCACCAGTTTCTCTCGCGTACACCCGACCTGCATGTCCGGGTGGCTTCGCTCGGAGGTGAACCGGTTACGGCGGACCGCCTCACCTTTTCGAACCTGGACGACCTGGCTGCGATCGAGTCGTGCGACGTGCTCCTGGTGCCAGGCGGCGGTGGCTGCCTCGCTGCGATCGAGAATGACCTCTTTGTCAAAGAGATCGCCCGGCTCGGAGCAACCGCGCGCTATCTGACTTCGGTGTGCACCGGGTCGCTCATTTTGGGCGCTGCCGGCTTTCTCCGCGGCCGCCGTGCGGCCTGCCACTGGGCATGGCGGGAGTTGCTTCCTGTCTTCGGTGCCATCGTGGATGAGGGCCGCATCGTCAGGGACGGCAACATCCTGTCCGGGGGCGGCGTCACGGCAGGCATCGATTTCGTGCTCGCCTTGATCGCTGAGCTGCGCGGGCCGCGCGTGGCGGAGATGGTCCAGCTCGGGCTCGAGTATGCGCCGCAACCGCCCTTCGATTCCGGCCGGCCAGACACCGCACCGGCGGAGGTG
>DATHIJ010000236.1:0-3663 GCA_035489975.1 Propionibacteriaceae bacterium
GTAGGGCACGCTCGCTCCCTAGCGCTTGGCCCTGGCGGCGGGCTTCACGACGACCTGCCCGAGCACCAGGGCGACCGCCGCTTCGATGATCTCGTCCTTGCGCGGATCGACCGCGGCCCGCACGAAGCTCTCGCTCACGTCGGGATGGACCGCATCCTTGGGCCAAGCCTTCTTGGCTTCCGCGAGCTTGGCCTTGGCCGCCTCGGCAATCTCGTCGATCAGTTCGTCCACATCCACCTCCGTTGGTTGGAGGGGAACCGAGCGGGGGTTCGGCGCACCCCTTACGGCAACGCCGAGCCCCACCGAAGGCCCCCCGGCCCGGCTGCCCGGCTTACTGCGACCTATTCGACCACCGCGTGATGTGGGCAGAGAACTGGTGCTTGGCTGCCGTCGCCGACGCGCTGATGTCGTTCAACACGATGAACCTGACCATCGGCCACGTCCCGATGTTGCAGAGGTCAGCGGAAACTCTGCCGCTGATGCAGGAATGGAATATCACGCTTGCGACTCCGGCGTTGCTTCGACGCAGAACCGGGATGGTTTGCGTGAGGATGTCGGCGGCCGTGAATGGAACACATCCGGTCTGAGCGTCCTTCACCAGATTCGCGCACTCCCACAGGTTCCCATCAACGCTGACCTGGGGGATGACGTAGACGGAATCAATCGTCGCCGCTGCGGCGCAATCGGCTCCAGGCACCAGCGAGAAGCGGAAGAAGACAATGCTATCCATGGCTGCGAGCGCATCCGCTGGATTCGGCAGCATCCCCTGCAAGGAAATGGGGGCGGTGGTGTCGGCGGTGCCGGTCGCGCCACCCGCGATAACGCCCTTACCCTGGCGGGTGAACGACGTGCTATCCACGTAGCCGTTGGCGATTTCCTGGCTGGTCAGACCCAGCGCTGCGTTGTTCCGCTGAGACCGGAACATCACTCGGTCGGTGACCATGTGGACGCCCGAGAACTGATCCTGCGCTTCAGCCGGTGAGCCGAACGCACCTACAGACAGCGCCGCCATGAGCAGCGCCGTAGAGATTCTACGGAGGTTCATGTGCCTCCCTCGTTTTGGAAGGGTGTCGTTGCCACCGACGGGTAGAACCGTGGACCAGGTCGCGCCACCCTGTCAAGCACGATTGGGCGACCACCGCACCGAGCGACCGCGCTGCCGATGGCTGGGCGTGATCGAGGGGCCGAACAGTCGCGCGAGTTTTTCCACCGCCGTGACGACGCGGGCGGTCGGTATCGACGTGGTGTTGTGGAGGTGGAGGAAGCGCCCCATGCAGATCATGTCCTCGTCCTTGGCCCCGTAGCTGGCCTCCGGGCGCTCGCGACCACTCGGCGTCATCACGTAGGTGACCGCCATCAACGATCGCACCGCCGCCTCGCTCGGGCAGATGAGTGCATCGTCGAGCAGCGCCTGCTGGATCGCGGCCACCATCTCGGCGCGATTGGCGGCATTCATCTTGAAGCCCAACGCCTGATCCCCTTGGCCGAGATGGACGGCACTCGGGTTCCAGTTGTTGAGCCGGTAGTAGTTGGAGGCGGTCAGGGCACGCACGGTGGCGTCGCCGTGGCCGCCGGTCAGGTCGGTGTCGAGCAGGGCGTTGCCGTAGCGCTTGGCGAGCACCGCCCCGAGCGAACCCAACCCATGCGCACCCGCGTAGCCGATGAAGCGGGCCACCAGTGCTGGCTTACGGCGAGCGTACATGTGCATGCCACAGGGGTCGGGCACGCCGCGCGACGAGGAGCCCTCGCGCGTCCAGTCGGTCGCCACCAGCCCCGAGATGGAATCGAGGCGCAGGAAGGTCGCCGGATCGAGGATGCCCACGTAGGTCTCGTCCTCGTCGTAGTCGGCGAAGATTTCGACCATGCAGGTGACGGGCACGATCACGTCGCCGTCGGGTGTGCGGCGCTCAGCCTGGATCGTGAGTTGTTCCAGCTTGGGCGGGCGCACGCGCTTGAGCCAAGCTTCGAGGCGTTCGGGCGGGAACGGCGACTCGCCGACGATATCCACGTAGTCGCCGTGGAGGCGGGCGCGCGCGCGCTGGTCGCCCTGCGTGTCGGCGATCTTCTGCGCCTTGACGTGCGGGAGCAGGAAGCGGTTGTCGTCCATCGTCGCCCGCACTTCGACCCGCCCGTTCTTTGGCTTGTCCTCGCACTGGTGGAAGTCGGCCGGCATCCAGTGCCACCACTTCTTCTCCACCGGGGTCGCGGTGATGAGCTTGTAGAACAGGCGATTGCCCTTACCGCGCCGCCTCATCTCGCGCCAGGTGTCCTCGTCCGGGGGCTCGTCGGCCCATACGCCGTCGATCTTGCCACCGATCCCCGAGGGCGATTCCGAGCAGTGGAACACGAGCTTGGAGCAGGTGGGGCAGCGGAAACCAGCCTTGTGCATCTCCTCCATGCCGTGCTTGCAGAGTGTGGTGGCGACGAAGATGTGCTCGACGTAGCCCTTGGCCCCGTTGACGAGGCGATGCGGGTGCTGCCCGAGCCAGCGCAGAATCCACGCCTGCGAGGCGTCCACCTGTTGCTTGTAGGTCTGGACCAGCACCCACCACGTCGCCGGTAGTTCGACCTCGGGCAGCGGCTCACCGCAGAGCGTTTTCATGCCCATGATCGTGGCAACGGTGATGGCCGAGCCGGTTCCGGTCTTGGCGGCATCGTTGCTGCCTCGTAGCAGCGTCTCGATGCCCCGTGCGTGGTAGCGCGCGGCGCGGCGGTGAGGCTCGCCGGGCCAGCCGAAGCGCAGCAGGGGCTCGCGTTTCAGCTTCTCGTTGGCGTACTTGAGCAGATAGCCGACGGTCATCCCCGGCGGCAGCGGCTTGGGCGTCGCGAGGCTCACTACTCTACTCTGGTGCTCACGGTGATCTGTCGATGCTTCAATCCACCGGATGCTAGGCCGGCCAGATCGTCGCGGGCCTTGTTGAATGCTGCGGACAGGGTTTGGTTGGAGGTGGCCGACACCAACTCCTCGCCCGACGCAGCATCGTCCCGCTTAATGACGATCGTGGTATAACCATCGTCTGGCTCAATGAATATCTGCGCTCGTCCGGTGATGGCCATCATGCCTCCTTGCGAGCCTCACAGAACCTGATACGTGAAGGTGAACGATCTCGGCTGGCTAGTGATCGCTACCGCGACACTGAAGTGTGCGGCACGGTCGTTGGCGGCATCCGCAAGGATGCCGCCGCCCTCGGAAATCGTGGTGCTGTAGGCCACGCCGGCGCAATCTTCTTCGGCGCCGAAGGTCGAGGCGACGGGCAGCGAGATGCCGAGCTGGAACTGCCCCGCCGCGGTCGGATCGATGTCCACCTTCCCCGATACCGTGACCGTGTTGCCCACCTGCATCCATTGGGCTTGGTAGGCGGTCGAGGCATCGATGTTGGCCACGTTGGTGAGCGTGGGGGTGTAGGTCCCATGATCCAGCTTGGTCACGACGGCGCCACCACCGACCTGAATCGAGGTGGGGGCAACGATCTTGGTTGCGGTCAGCGTGTCGGTCGCAAAGGTGAGGTCGGCATCATCCACCAGGAGCCCGGCGGTCGAAGCAACGGGTATTCGACCGGAGGTGAGGCTGGACATCGCCACCTTGGTGGCAGAGAGGGTATCGGTGGCAAAGGTGAGGTCGGCATCATCGGTGAGAATGCCGCCGGTGGTCGCGAATGGCAC
>DATHIJ010000237.1:0-4214 GCA_035489975.1 Propionibacteriaceae bacterium
ATGGGGAGTCGAATCCGTGCCGTCCCTGGAAGGTTGCGACGCCGACGAGATCTTGATCGCCGCCGCTGATGGCGAACTCGCGGCGCTCGTCGTCGCTGGCGTCGATCCGAACGACTTCGTCGATCCGCAAGCCGTGCTGGAAGGGCTTGAGGCGATCGGGTTCATGGTCAGCTTGGAGACTCGTGCGTCCTTGGTCACCGAACGTGCTGACGTGGTCTTTCCGGTCACGCTGATGCAGGAGCGAGCAGGTACCTTCGTGAACTGGGAAGGCCGGCGCCGATCGTTCGACATGGTGCTGGACCAGCCCAACGACATGTCCGACCTCAGAGTGCTGGCCGCCTTAGCCGATGGTTTGGGTGCTGACCTGGGATTCCGTACGGCAGCCCAGGCACGCGCAGAACTCGACGAGCTGGGCACCTGGGAAGGCGAGCGCACCGAGGCTCCTGACTATCCGGCAGGCGAGCCGGCTGAGCCCGACGGCAGCACCGTTCTCCTGGCCACCTGGCGGATGGCCCTCGACGAGAGCCGTGCGCTCGACGGTGAGCCGTACCTTCAGGCCACGGCACGTGAGGCCGAGGCACGGATGAGCCCACGAACCGCTGCCGACGCCGGAATTTCCAGCGTCGCAGTGATCAGTAATGACCGGGCCTCCATCACGCTGCCGGCCGTGCTCGACTCAGAGATGGTCGACGGGGTCATTTGGCTGCCAAGCCGTGCACCAGGTCTGGGGGTTCCACAGCACCTTGCCGCGAGCGCCGGTGATCTTGTGACGATTGGGCCGGCCGATGAGCTGGCCATCGCCGACGACGACACGGAGGCAAGCCAATGAGTCCGCTCGCCCCGATGGAACTAGAGGTGTTCTTCAACGACCCATGGTGGGTAGTGACTCTCAAAGCACTGTTCGCGTTCGTGATCTTGCTGCTGCTCACCCTATTCACCATCTGGTACGAACGCCGCGTCCTTGCATTCATGCAGCAGCGCCAAGGGCCCAACATGAACGGGCCGTTCGGGCTACTGCAATCCCTGGCCGACGGCATGAAACTGATGTTCAAGGAGGACTTCACACCGACCGCGGCGGACAAGGTCGTGTTCATGCTCGCACCGTTCGTCGTCGCCATTCCGGCGATCACTGCCTTCGCCGTTATCCCCATGGCAGGAATTGTGCGGGTGCCGTTTACCGAGCTCACCACGCCGTTGCAGGTCACGGATCTGCCTGTGTCGGTGCTCTTCATCGTTGCGGTCGCCTCGATCGGGGTGTATGGAATCGTGCTTGCGGGCTGGTCCTCCGGATCGACGTACTCGCTGCTCGGAGCGTTGCGCTCCAGTGCGCAGGTGATCAGCTACGAGGTCGCGATGGGTCTGGCGCTGGTTGCGGTTTTCCTGTACGCCGGTTCGTTGTCGACGTCGGAGATCGTTGCCAAACAAGCTGAGCCGGCAACCGTCTTCGGCGTGCCGGTGTGGTTTGCGGTGCAGCTGCTGCCGTCGTTCATCATCTATTTGATCTCCATGGTCGGGGAGACCAACCGCGCGCCATTCGATCTGCCTGAGGCAGAGGGCGAACTGGTTGGGGGCTTCCATACCGAATACTCCTCGATGCGCTTCGCCATGTTCTTCATGGCGGAGTACATGAACATGATCACGGTCTCCGCGCTGGCCGCCACCCTCTTCCTGGCCGGGTGGCATGCGCCGCTGCCGTTCAACCTGCTACCGGGCGGCGGGGACACCGGCTACTGGGGCCTGCTCTGGTTCCTGGTGAAGGTGTTGATCATGCTCTCCGTCTTCGTCTGGTTACGCACCACGCTGCCGAGGCTGCGTTATGACCAGTTCATGCGATTTGGCTGGCGCTGGTTGATCCCCATTTCACTGGTCTGGACCCTCATGATCGCGATCTTGAGGGTGGGCCAGCAGGAGGGCTGGTTCAGCGGCCGCGGGTTCTGGATTGGCGCCGCTGCGGTGTTCGTATTGCTGGTCGGCCTGACGTTTCTCGGTGGCGGCAAGGAAGAGCCGAAGGAAGCGGCTGAGGAGCCTGTCCCCGAATTCGATGCCTTTGCTGGCGGTTATCCTGTCCCGCCGATGGGTGGCCAGGTATTGCCGGAGTTTGCCCAGGTCCTCAGAGGTGAGGAAGATCTATCGGCGGCTGGACCGGCCGACGCAGCTCCTACCAAGGAAGGGAGTGACGCCTGATGGGGTTCTTCGATCCCGTCGCTGGCTTCGGGGTGACCTTCCGGACGATGTTCCGCAAGACCTTCACGATCGACTACCCCAACGGGCCTCGCGTCACGGCGCCGCGCTTTCACGGCCGGCACCAGCTGAATCGCTGGCCGGATGGTCTGGAGAAGTGTGTCGGATGTGAGCTGTGCGCTTGGGCCTGCCCTGCCGACGCGATCTATGTCGAGGGCGCGCAGAACACCGAGGAGGAGCGTTACTCTCCGGGCGAGCGGTACGGCCGGGTTTACCAGATCAACTACCTGCGTTGCATCCTGTGCGGCCTCTGCATCGAGGCGTGTCCCACACGAGCCCTGACTATGACGAACGACTTCGAGCTTGCCGACGATACTCGCGAGAAGTTGATCTATGAGAAGTCCGATCTGCTGGCGCCGCTGCTGCCGGGCATGGAGGAACCCCCGCACGAACGCAGGCTGGGTGATGACGAGCGGACGTACTTCCTCGGCCTGCCTTCCAGTTCTCAACCCGACGACCGCGCCGGGGACATAAGCGATGTGGAGCCGCGCCCGATCAACCAGGGCTGGCGCAGACACAAACCCGCGGCGGAGGGCCGGTGATGATCGTGTTCACGCCTTTGCTGATTCCGCTAGTCACCGGCGCCACAGTGGCCTTCTGGATGCTTGCCCCTGTGATGATCTTGGGTGCTCTGGGAATGATCGCCGCGCGCAAGCCGGTGCATTCCGCGCTGTGCCTGGCGGCCGTGATGATCTCTCTGGCCGTCCAGTACGCCGCATTGCAGGCACCCTTTCTCTTCGCCGTGCAGATCATCGTCTACACCGGCGCGATCTTGATGTTGTTCCTGTTCGTGCTGATGTTGGTGGGCGTCGACATAGTTGAGTCGCTGGTGGAGACCATCAAGGGCCAGCGAACGCTGGCGATCCTCGCCGGCCTGGGTTTCGGCTCGCTCCTGGTTTTCGCCCTGGGGAATGCGATCGTCGGTCCGGCCGCAGGACTGGGTGCCGCCAATGCTGAAAACGGAGGCAACACCCAAGGGATCGCCGCGCTGGTCTTCAATCGTTATGTCTTCGCGTTCGAAGCCACGTCGGCGCTGCTGATCACCGCTGCCGTCGGGGCCATGGTGCTCGCCCATCGCGAGCGGCTGGGTAAGCGTCGTACCCAGGGTGACCTTGCCGCACTTCGGATGAAGCGCTACGCCGAGACCGGCCAGCATCCCGGCCCGCTGCCAACTCCAGGGGTCTTCGCCCGGCACAACGCGGTGGACACGCCGGCGCTGCTGCCCGACGGCAGCATCTCGGAGCTCTCAGTCTCGCCGACGCTGAAAGCCCGCGGGGCCGCTTTGGACAGCCGAGACCTCGGCGAACCCGTCGACGAGGTGGTGGAAGCGATCACCAGAGACGAAGCCCCGCACACAACCGAGGAAGAAACATGATGGGGACCGAGTCTCGCGAGCGTCGGGTAGGTCGCGCGCGACCGGGCGCGAGCGAGAAGGCTCAGAAAATATGAGCACGACCAGTTACATCGTTCTCTCAGCGATCTTGTTCACTATTGGCACGGTCGGTTTCATGATCAGGCGCAACGCCATCGTCGCTTTCATGTGCGTTGAACTGATGCTGAATGCGACCAACCTGTCTCTGGTGGCTTTCTCGCGGCAGCACGGTGCACTGGACGGTCAGGTCGCTGCCTTCTTCGTGATGGTGGTGGCTGCCGCCGAAGTCGTCGTTGGGCTAGCCATCATCGTCACCATCTTCCGTACCCGCCGCTCGGCCTCAGTCGACGACGCGAATCTGCTGAAGTTCTAAGGACTGCGATGCTCCCACTCGAGATCGTGATTCCCGTGCCCGCGACTGGGTTCTTTACCCTGGCCTGGCTGCTGATCGTCATTCCTGCCGCGAGCTCCGCGGTTCTGCTCCTGGTCGGCCGGCGCGCGGACCGATGGGCGCCGTACCTTGGCGCGGCTGCGCCGCTAGCCTCGTTCGCGATCGGTCTTTACTACTTCATCAATTTGCTGGGCCGGGAGGAGGCGACTA
>DATHIJ010000238.1:0-3237 GCA_035489975.1 Propionibacteriaceae bacterium
AGGTGGTGCCAGCTCGACTGCGTGCTCATCTTTGACCACCATAGCTGGCGTGGTGCGACAGAGGTTTAGGCCTGGGCACCGGCAAGAACTCATCGCGCAGAGCAGGCTTGAATAGAAGTCACGCTGAAACCCACGGAGGCATCATGACGATCTTTGTCTGTCGTACCTGCGCTGTGGAGCAACCGGACACCAGCGAGCCTGCCGCTGTCTGTGCTATCTGCAGCGATGAGCGTCAATACGTACGCCCTACCGGCCAGCAGTGGACCACGTTGCAGGAGCTGGGGGTCGCCGGGCACCGGGGAACAGCCGCCGAAGTCGAGCCCGGTTTGTATGGCATCACGATCAGGCCATCGGTCGGGATCGGTCAGCGAGCGCTGCTGGTTCAAACGCCATCAGGGAACCTGTTGTGGGATCCGAACGGATACCTAGACGCAGACCTGATTGCGACCATTCGCCAGTTGGGTGGGGTGGCTGCGGTTGCTGCCAGCCATCCACACATGTTCGGCGTGCAGGTCGAATGGTCGCACCGGTTCGGCGGTGTTCCGGTCTACGTACAGGCTGCCGACCGCGAGTGGATCCAGCGAGATGACCCGGTGATCGCAACCTGGGATGAGAAGACTGAAGTGCTTCCTGGGGTGACGCTGCATCGAATCGGCGGCCACTTCCCGGGCAGTGCCGTGGTTCACTTTGTGGGGGCCGACGGCCGCGGAGTGCTGCTGAGCGGTGACACCGTGGCCTGCACGCCCGATGAGCATTGGGTCTCGTTCATGCGCAGCTACCCGAACAAGATTCCCTTGTCGGCTGCAGTCGTGGCGAAGGTCACTGATCGGGTATTGCAACTCGACTTCGACCGGCTCTACGACAACTTCGCCGGGCAGGTGCTCGGCGACGCAGCTGATTGGGTACGCCGCTCAGCCGATCGCTACATCGCATGGGTCCGAGGGGACTTCGACCACCTCACCGGGTGAGCAGCGGACTCGATCAGGCACCAGAGCGGCACGGGCAGTAGGTTCACTTCACTCGCCACCAGCCTCCTGGCGAAACCGGTCACCCGCAACCCCAAAAATGCGCCCAGACGCGGGTTGGGCGTGACCGGTCTTGACACGTCGGCGAGTGGACTGCAGACCGACCCGAACTGGGGTTGGCGCACCGACGCGGAAGACTCCTGAACAGCTTCTTGCGAACTAGCTCAACGCCGTCGCCCGGTCGCGCTCGCGGGTCAGCGAGGCACTGGCCGATGGCGGCCTGGATCAGCCGGCCAAGGTCTCCCTTTGGCCAGACGGTGCTAGACCCAGCCTGCGATGGATCATCTGCCACATGATCGAGGAGTACGCGCGGCACAACGGCCACGCCGATCTCCTCCGGGAGTCGGTGGACGGGCAAACGGGGGAGTAGAGACCCTGGCGGTCTGGGTGCTTGTGATCGCAGACGACCCGCGGTTACCTGATCCTCGCTGCGACCGGCGACACCGCACGCGCTCCGGGTCCATTCGTGGGCTCCTGGGAGCACTCCTCGAAGGGCGAGCCCTTCAAGAGCTTGACTCGCTAACACTGTTAGCCTAGAGTTAGGCTAACAGTGTTAGCTAGGAGGCGACATGAGTAAGGAACTCATGAGTTCGATCGATATCGAGGCACCGGCGGAGAAGGTCTGGGAGTTGCTGATCGACTTCACCGCGTACCCCACTTGGAATCCGTTCATCACGCGGGCCGAGGGCCCTGCCGAAGTGGGCGGTCGGCTCACCCTCCGCATGCAGCCCGTTGGCGGGTCCGCGGTGACGCTGCGACCCACCGTGGTTGAAGTGGTCGAAGGACATCGCCTTCGCTGGCAGGGCCGTGTGGGAGTGCGCGGGCTGTTTGACGCCGACCATCTGTTCATCCTGGAGACGGATGGTGCTACCCGGTCGCGACTTGTCCAGCAAGAGCAGTTCAGCGGTCTGCTTGTGCCGTTCCTTCAGAGGTCGCTGGACCGCGGCACGTTGCCGGCGTTCCACGCAATGAACGCGGCGTTGAAGGACCGAGCGGAGAGGGCGACCGCCTCACGTGGCTGATCTTTTGACGGCTCGAGCGCGGGAGATCGTCGGTGTTGCTCGGAGCATGCTGGAGAACGAGGGTCCAGAGGCGCTGACGATGCGTCGGCTGGCCGATCGGCTGGGCATCCGCGCGCCGTCGTTGTACAAGCACCTTCCGCACAAGGCGGCGCTCGAGGTGGCAATCATCATCGACGGCTTCGAGGAAGCGGCGGCTGCGTTCGAGGCGGCAGAGCGGGAGGCCGCAAGTGATGCGGCTGACCTGCTGCAGGCGTTCGTGGCGACGTACCGCGCCTTCGCGAGGTCGCACCCGCACGTCTACCGCTTGATGACCGAGCGGCCATTACCACGCGAGCAGCTCCCTCAAGGACTGGAGGCTCGTACCGCCGCCCCCTTGCTGCGCGCCGCCGGCGACCCGGTCCGTGCCCGAGCAGCCTGGGCGTTCATCCACGGCCTGACCATGCTAGAGCTCAACGACCGACTCCCATCCGATGACCTGACCGAGCCCGCATGGCAGGTCGGCGTCCAGCAGTTCACGCCACCAGTGCCTGCGGGGGCGGGTCAACCGCGGACCGCGGTCAATGCTCGGGACTGAGAACAACGGCCAGGAGTGCTTCACACGGAGTTGGGCCCTCTGAAAACTGCCATGATCGACGGGCGGCATCTGGACCAAGGTCGGTCCGCCACCGTGGGTCGCGTTGACCGGTACTAAAGCTTTCGTCGATAGTGGACAAGCGAGGATCGTGTCTGCCATACCCGAGGAGCGCATCGTGAATTCCGCCGCATACCCCCTTACCCTGCGAGGCTTCTTCGACCAGCCCGGCCGAGGGTTGTGGCTGGTCAAGTGGTTACTGCTAATCCCGCACTACATCATTCTGATTTTCCTGTGGCTTGCTTTCTGGGTAGTCACGGTGATCGCTTTCTTCGCGATCTTGTTCACGACTCGTTATCCAAAGGGCCTGTTCGACTTCAATGTCGGAGTGCTTCGGTGGTCGTGGCGGGTGGGCTACTACGGCTACGCGGCGCTGGCCACCGATCGGTACCCGCCGTTCACTTTGGCCGATGTCCCGGACTATCCGGCGCGGCTGGAGCTCGACTACCCGGAGCAACTGAACCGTTGGCTGCCGCTGGTCAAGTGGCTGCTGGCCTTCCCGCAGTATCTTCTGGTCGGCGCGCTCTTCGGCTCGGGTTATGTCGTGGCGACGAGCGTG